>CAZPHR010000087.1:0-5155 GCA_964586475.1 uncultured Methanomicrobiaceae archaeon | reverse complement strand
GTTTCATCATCGTCCCGCTGCAGGCGACAGGATGGCTCATTCTTTTGATCCTGAACGGGATCAAAATAAGCGGAGTCGTCCCGATTATATTGCACGTATCCGCCGGATCGATGGTCATCATCCTTCTTGGAGCGCTTACAGCCCTCAGGTACCGGGAGAGAACCAATGCGCAGTTTGTCTTTTCGACTGCACTTGTAGTCGTAATCATCGCATCTCTTGCCTTCCCCATGAATCCTGCCAACCTGATCGTGCGCCTTTCGGTGAATTCCATAGGTTATGAGCACTGGCTGGTTCTTGCAGTTGTAATATCCGTCGCCGCCCTGCTTGGTATTTTGACAACAAAATATGCCGAAAGAGTGCGTGACATCGCGATAAAATGAAACAGTGTATATAACCCGGTGTAAAATATTCATTATAATCCGGAAGGACTGGTGAATATGACAGGAAAAAAGATCATTCTTATTATCGCTATTATTCTCTCACTGATAACCGGGGTCGCCTCGGCATCCTCCGAAAGCCTTAATATCAAAATCTCTGAGGATTTCATTACAATCGGGGATATAGTAACCCTCAACGGAACCGTCGCCGACTCAAAGATCAAATGCGTGTATTTATACCTCAGCGGCGGGGACCTGCCGCCTGAAGGGACCGCCCTTATAGGCGATATCAGGAACGGAAGGCTTCCACGTGAAGAAAAATATCTAAGCGGACCGATGTGGGACTATTCATGGGACACAGGACTTATTGTCGGCGGACTTCCGCCCGGACCCTACACGATATACGTCTCCAGTCAGAAAACAGATGTAACCAGGCTTGATGAGGGATCGTATGCATCCATCGATGTCGAAGTATACGACCCGTCTGTTCCGACAGAGTCGTCTCCGGCAGGAATCATATCTGTAATTATGGCTCTTACAGGATCACTGATAATTGCAGGAATGTTCAGAAAACAGTAGGCAATATTCCCTAATTCCTATTATTAAACCTGCAATACTCCTCTTTTTTCTCAAAGCGCAATAAATAATAGCTTGTGGGTTGAATACCCATCTGGTTAAAATGTCAAATAAAATTGTAATCGGAGGAATTGCATTGCTTGCAGTTCTGATGATAGCTGCAGCCCCGGTATCTGCGGAACAGATTGTGGGGAACCAGATTGGGTGGCTGACCTTTCACACGAACGTGGATGGCGCTACGATCTACATTAACGGCAACCCTGCCGGTACAACGGTCAACCAGGAGTATACCTATACAGTCTATCTTGACGGAAGCCCATCGAGTATGCCTAGTACGGCATATGCTGCAAAGTCAGGATATGACAACAGCCAGGTCGTAAGTGTCAGCATCCCTTCCGCCGGTGAGACAAATAACTATTACATGACACTAAACCCGCTCACCCCGTCAACAGGGACGATATATGCCCAGTCTTCACCGACAAATGCACAGGTCTATATCGACGGTACATACTACGGGCTGACACCACACAGCATCACTGGTCTTTCAGTAGGTTCACACTCCGTTCTCATCCAGAAGAGCGGGTACCAGGACTGGTCTTCAACAGCCCAGGTGAACGCAGGAGGTACGACAAATGTCTATGCAACACTTTCTGCAGTCCAGACATATGGTGCAATCTCGGTCAGGTCAACCCCGTCGGGTGCATCGGTATATCTCGATGGAAATTACCAGGGAACGACCCCGATGACAATATCCGGAGTTGTAAAGGGAGCTCACATGGTTGAGCTTCAGAAATCAGGATACTACGAGTGGAGCGGACAGGTCACAGTATATGCAGGACAGACAACAAGTGTCAGCCAGGTCTTAAACCAGATCCCAAATCCTACCACCGGAACAATCTCGGTTTCATCGACACCGGGCGGAGCATATATCTATCTTGACGGGGCCTATGAAGGCGTCACCCCTTACTCGGGCAGCTACATTATACACAATGTCGGATCAGGAAGCCACACCATCACTCTTAAACTGAGCGGATACCAGGATTCAACTGTCCCGGTAACAGTCCAGGGCGGAGGAATTGCAACGGTTACCGTCCCGCTAAACCCGACAACACCTGTCACCGGTACAGGAGTACTTGATATCTCTTCAAACCCGACAGGTGCAAATGTTTACATCAACAATGAATACAAAGGAATTGCACCGTTACAGGTAACCCTGCCCGCAGGAGACTACAGCATCACCTTTAAACTAACAGGATATACAGATTCAACCGTTACAGCAACCGTTAATTCAGGCGGCACTTCAACGGTCCAGGGATCTCTTGTACCCGCTTCCCAGCCCACACAGTCCGGAATTCCTGCAATCTCAATTATTGTTGCAGGAATTATCGGAGCAGCGGCATTCGTCCTGATTGGAAGAAGAGAGTAACCGGTTACAGATTCCAAAACACTTTTTTTAATTTAAACGCAGAGATCTAAACAGATGAAGATCACCGTTTTCTCTCCTGATTTCTACACCTATGGTGCAATGCTTATTGGCGGCATTTTAAAGGATGAAGGATATAATGTCGGATTAAGCACAAAATACAATATAAAAACGGGAGACACTCTTCTCTTAAGCCTTTTTTCAACCCAGCATCTCCTCTCGGACGAAATAAAGGCGATGATCAGGAATCACAGGTCCAAAGGTGGTCAGGTCTACGTAGGAGGTCCGGTATCTGCCTACTACGAGATGGTTCTCGGGGAACTGGAGCCGGACTGCGTATGTGTGGGAGAAGGCGAAGATACGGTAAAGAGACTTGTAAAGGAAGGGGTACCCGGCGATTATCCCGGGATTGCCTATTACGGCGGAGATGGTGAGATCGTATTCACCGGGAAGGCAGAAAAGGCGGATATATCAAAAAGACCCCTTCCCCTGATACCTCCTGATATCGGATCGCAGGACATCCGGGGTGCATCGGCATATATCGAGACCCACAGGGGATGCACGGGAGGCTGTACATTCTGCCAGGTGCCCCGCTATTTTGGCAGGGACATCCAGAGCAGGAGCATTGAAGATATCCTGAAAGAAGTCAGGGAATTCAAAAAGAGAGGTGCAAAACGGATCTCTATATCGGGAGGAACAGGATCGCTCTTCCAGTATAAGGACGGAAAGATCAACGAGGACCAGTTCATCGAACTCATGAAGGGAATGGCCGGGATCATGGGTCCAAAGAACATCTCCTCCCCGGATATCAGAGTGGACTGCATATCGGACAACATACTTGAAGCCATTCGCGAATACACCATCGGGTGGATCTTCTTCGGTCTCGAATCGGGAAGCGACGGTATTTTAAAGAAGATGGGCAAAGGTGCAACAGCACAGGCTGCAGAGGATGCAGTAACCGCCTGCCGTGAACACGGCTTAAAGGCAGCAGGAAGTTTCATCGTCGGTTACCCGGGTGAGACCGAAGAGGATTATGAGATGACAAAGGACTTCATTACAATGAACCAGCTTGATGATGTCTTCATCTCAATCGCCGAACCGATCCCGAAGACACCTCTCGCCGACCTCGTATTGAGAACACCGGAGGAGGAAAATCCTGTATTCATGCCCCATGAAGGAGAATACCGCGCCCTAAAGATCACTGAGGCCGAGGCCAGATCATTTGATCTTATGATGCACTCAGATCTCTTCCGGACCAGCATGAGACCTGTGACAAACGATATCTTCGATATCTACCTGAAAAACGTCAGGAAGGACGGGGAGGATATCAGGAGAGTCACAGGTGTTCTCAGGAAATATTACGGCTGAATCAAAATTCTTATCCACAAAGCCTTTTAATTAATAATATTCTCATATGATAAAGGATCTCAAAGACCGGATTAAATCAAAATATTCCGATTATTTTCTTTTTCTGGGGCCCGGACTTCTTCTGGCTGTAGCTGCGGCAGGAGAAAGCGGCCTTGGTGAAGTCGTTGAGATCGGGGCCCATTTCGGATTCAGCCTTGTCTGGGTGGTCATTGTAACCCTGATCTTCAAATACGCCTTTACAACGGGAATCGCACGATATACCCTGGCCACAGGAGAGACGATCTTCGATGGTCTCAGGAAGATCCCGGGACCCAGGAACTGGGGAGTTGTCTTTGTTCTCATCGTCTACCTGCTCGAGATGTTCGCTTTTGCAGGAATGCTTCTTATGGGGGGCATCTTTCTCGATTATCTTATTCCCGGGATAAATGCCCCGTGGCTGCTTGCGATAATATCCCTTGCAATAATACTCTTCCTTCTCTGGAAGGACTCATACGAAAGGATCGAGACGATAGTGGTTATAATCGCGATAGTCCTCTTTACAGGCATAATTCTGGCCCTTTCCCAGTTTTACCTGCACGGACCGGGAATTCTTGAAGGCATGGTTCCGTCGATACCTCCCGGATCTGCAGTCACAATTATGGCACTGATGGGATCTGTGGGGTCAGGCCTCAATATTCTCCTGTACTCGGTCTGGCTTCACGAGAAGACCGGAGGCGAGTCGGGAGAGAGTTATTTCAGGAGATATATCAAGAGTGTAAAACTTGATCTTCTCCTCGCCTTCTCCCTCGTTGCAGTGATAACAGTCATCTTCATGGGTCTTGGCGTGAGCGGGTTTGTCGTTTCATACCTGGGCCACGGCGAGGACCTGACAGTCGATGCGGTAATCTCACAGGTGCTCTATATCGTCGGGATTCTGCCTTACGGGATTACTGCATTCCTTATTTTCGGGTTCATCATAATGTTCGGGGCCACGCTCTCCGGTATGGACGGAAGGGCAAGGGCTGTTTCATCGATGGTGAAAAGAGCGCTGGAGCTTGATACGAAGGAAGAGACCCTGTACAGGGGCTGCCTTGTACTTTTTACAGCACTGATCATCATCTCGTTCTTCTTCTTCACCGATCCTTCGATTCTCCTGAGGCATTCCTCCGCGATTGCATCGATAATGTTTGCAGTATTCGGGTTTGCGATAATATATCTCGACAGACAGCTTCCAAAATATTCAAGAGGCAGCAGACTCTGGATCACGGTTATGGGGGCGGGCAGTGTTTTATTCCTCTACATTGCGCTCATTCTTGAGAATGGCATCCTTGAATTCGGACTGCCGCTCGTTGAAAGACTGCTCCTGATAGGCTTTGTCCTCTATCTCCTCTCAAAGACCGAGATCTTTGAAAAGATGCTCGACGGAAGGGCG
>CAZPHR010000086.1:0-5159 GCA_964586475.1 uncultured Methanomicrobiaceae archaeon | reverse complement strand
TATTCATTAAAATTTCAGAAGAACAGTCCCTTTCGGTAATTGCAGCGCAGGATGGTTCCCGAGAACTCGCGTATCTCAGTACAGCATCCTACGTAGGTGGTCTTAACTTCCGGGTTCGAAACGGGTCCGGGTGTGACACCACCGCTATGGCCGCAAATTTATACTTCGTTTCCTGACGGAAATTCAGTATGCTTCATTTCCTTACGGAAATTCAGTTCGGAAATTTTCTATGAAAATTTCCTGCACACTCATTTCACATGCGTGAAATTTCGTGAAGCCAAGGCCCAGATTTGAACTGGGGTGTAGCTGATCTGCAGTCAGCCGCGTGGCCGCTCCGCCACCTTGGCAAATCGCCTATAATTATTGATCATCCTCCAAATAAAAGATATCGATTCGTATCCCCTAAAAGGAAATTGCGGGATACGGATTTATGCACATGCCAGATTCATCATATTACCGAGTTCCGAGAGTTTGACCGAGATCTGCCGCCCTCTTCTCTCCTTAATAATGAATCCTGAATCCTCCAGGATTTTGAGATGGTGGCTCACCCTGCTGCGCTCCTTATAAAAATCATCCGAGTATTTGACAATCGAAGGCTTAAGACGCATAATGAGTTCATCGAGAGAATCAACGCCGTCTTCGATTGCGGTAACGATCCTCATCTGCTCATCACGGAGGAAGCATACGGGCAGTGTGGGGATCTCGATGATCTCCTCTATTCCGATCTCATCACCTGATTCATTATACTCCGGAATCGATGCGATGATCTCGCAGCCGGTAATTGACCCTGCAATATAGCCTGCAACAGCAAAAGTCCTCAAAGAACCGCTGATGTTGATTATGACATTATTGCCCCGGTCTTTTTCTGAGCGGATCAGGCGGACGATCTGAACCGAGCCTCTTGTGATGTCTTTTTTATCGATATGCACAATCTCAACTTCAAATCTCCCCTCAAGATCGTGCATCATCTCTTCCGCCAAAATCCTCGACTTTCCTTCACCCGAGGACTGCTGTTCCCCCACCACCAGGATTATCCTCCCCATAGGATAACCGGACAGCATACCGATGGAGTCCATCAGCCTGTCTTTGTGGTGTCCGACAAAAACAATATGAGATGTATTCATACCGCTTTATATATCATATTGAAAAACATATAAAAATAGTGTTAAAGAGTTATGGAAAGTTATAACGAAATTCAAGCTCCTATTTTGACATCCACAACTTTATGAAAATTATTTATCGTCTCAAATAATAAAATCGGCAAGAAGGATAGATCGATTATTTCGCAGAGGATATCAAAGAAATCTTTCGAAATAAATACATCCGAAAATGGAGTACAACAATTAGTGACAATTGAATCAGGGCTAAAAGCTGATGCGAAAAAGACGTCCCTTGCAACAGGAACGGGAATATTCGCAATCTATTTTATGATCTCCTCGATGACGCTTGCAGCCCCTGTTATTGCCGGGTCATACAGTCTGCCCGCAACGATTACAGGATTCATTATTCAGGCACATCTTATAGGAACGGTCCTTGTCCTTCTGCCGGCTGCCAAAGCAGGGGATATTATCGGCCACGGAAGAATACTATACCTGGGAGGATTTTTCTTCGCTGCCTCCTCTTTCCTGTGTGCAACAGCGGATCCCGGGAGCACCGGTGGTTTCGAACTGATATTTTTCAGGTTTACACAAGGTATAGGTGACGGTATGATCATGGCCTCTTCCCTTGTTCTTCTATCGCGCTGGTGGAAAAAAGAACAGAGAGGAGAGTCTTTTGGAATATTTCTTTTCGCCGGGTATATGGGGTATATCTCCGGACTGTTGGGGGGAGGGTGGCTTATCGATACCTTTGGCTGGAAGGCGCCCTTCCTTGCTGTCGCACCGCTGACCTTAATTACCGGAATTTCCGGTTACATGCTCTTTGGTCACGAGAGTTTAAAGATAGAGAGAACGGGCGAAAAATTTGATTTCAAAGGGATGATTCTCTTCGGACCGGGAATTATCCTCATTGTCGCAGGTCTTTCACATATCCCTTCAATAGTTTCCGTATACCTCATATTTGCCGGAATAACCGCCTTTCTGATTCTGGTTTTTCATGAAAGAAAAATTGACAACCCGTTATTTGACACCGGGTTATTCAAATCGAACAGGTTCTTTTCCCTGGCTATCTTATCGGACGTATTATACTATGCAGGAATTGGTGCGATAAGCTACCTGATCTGTATCTACCTTGAAGCTGTCAGAAATTACGATTCGTTCCACTCGGCACTGATAATTCTTCCAGTATCGCTTGTCCAGTGCTTCGCATCCCCGGTTGCAGGAAAATTATCGGACAGGATACGGCCGGGGATTATCTCAGGAGCAGGACTTGGATTAATAATATTAACTCTCGTTTTCTTTTCCAGTTTAAACATTGAAACCGAGATTCTCCTTTTATCAATATTCGCGGCCTTCACGGGAGCAGGGTTCGCTCTTTTCTCAGCACCCAACAAAAATGCGATTATGAGCTCTGTGGAGATGAAAAATCATGGAAACGCCTCGGGGCTGGCAAATACTTTTGAGCAGACTGGAAATTTGTTAAGCATAGGAATCGCGGTCTCGATCCTTACATTTGTTGCAGGAGGAACGACAAATCATTCCGCTTCAATCGGGGCACTTTTAAACAGTATAGATATCGTCTTCTTTGTCCTGGCAATAATATGCCTGATCAATATCGCAATTATCTATATCAGATGCAGATTTGGCGGAAAAAAAGGTGTTTAGCGGAGTGCTTCCTCGATCTCTTCAAAAGTCAGGACACTATATTCTTTAACATCCCCGCCGGGACCAAGTTCAATCTGCACATATAATTCAAGATCTGAATTCTCCATAACGATAAGAGTGGATTTTTCGGCTCTCTCGATAAAACCAAGTGTATTAAGTTCTCCCCTGATAATCCCTGCATCCCGGTATTCACTAAAGATTTTGTCAACGGATTCTCTCATCTTCCTCTGTTCGTGAATCCTCAGAGTCATTGCATGGGATGATGCACCATACAAGGATAAATAATTTTTGTGAAATTCAAAAAATATTATTCGCTTTTTTCATCAATCCTGAAAATTATTTGAAATTATACATGAAAAACCTATGAACCACAATGAGTCAAAGAATTGTCGAGCTCATCGATCTTTGTATCTTCCCCAATTTATTGATCTTTACGGGCATAAGCCCCTCCGGGGCAGCCCTGTGCTTAGTTCGCTCCGCGAACTTTCGCAAAGAAGATAGCCCGGCCTGGACGCTACCCAGCAGGGTAGCCTCGGTCGGGGAGATTTACAATCCAGATTATTCTTTCAAATTACAACAACACAACAGGAGCAGGAGGGGATGCCCGTCCATCCTACAGAATTCTTAAAAATTCAGTAGAGCTGTCCTCCAACCTCATCGGATAATCTATTGGAACGATTATTTCATTGGGATTAATAAGCTCTGTAATACATTGATTTAATCAAAGTAAATTGATATTATCAAAAACCGGAGATTATAATGAATGCAGATTTTTTAGAAACGTCCAGGCTTACCCTGATACCGGCAGATGAAAAGATCCTGAGATCTGAATTAAAAAAAGAACGGTTTCCAGATCTTTTGAAGGACATCACCATCCCTCAAAACTGGCCCCACCATACAATTACAAACGATGTGATAGAAGCCTTCCTTTTACTTCTTGAACAGAACAGACTTTATAATTTTTATTGGATTTATAATAATAATTTAGGAGAGAGGATCTTAATAGGAAGCGGAGGGATAATGCTAAATGAAGACTTTGACTATGAAATTGGTTATTCGGTTTTGGAACAGTTTGAAAATAACGGTTTTGCAACAGAGGCAATAATATGCATCATCCAGTGGTTCGCTAATTCGGCTCTTGGAGAAAGACTTATCGCCAAAACTGAAAAGAACAATCAACCCTCGATAAGAGTTCTTGAAAAAGTCGGATTCATTCTTAGCAGTGAAGAGAAGGAGTCGAATCTTCTCATATACTCATGCAATATATAGAAAATATTAATGAACACTATATTTTAAGAGGGTGTATGTCCTTTCGATTCCCATTAATCATTTAAGATTTTTATAGGCATAGCCCCTTAAGGGGCAGCCTTTTGATCATATAAAAACCGGATTTTTAAAATACAAATAATTATTTAATTACACTTTACCCCTATGACGCATACCCATTTACTGTTTGAGTGTTCATGAATCATAACATTTTCAAATCCGGAATTCTTCATTATTTCAACTATCTGATCTCCTGTAAAGACCGACATATCAACATACTTTATCCACTTTTCTGCCTCCTCATGAGTCGAAATTTCATTACATACCAAAAATGTCCCTCCGTTCCGGAGTACACGATAGATTTCACGGAAATTGTTACTAAGATCAGGCCAGAAATATATGGTTTCAAATGCGGTCACAAGGTCAAAACTTTCTTTATCAAAAGGAAGTTTTTCAACGGATGCCTGAATGACTTTCGCACGCCCTTCTTCTATGGCTTTTCTGTTGAAGGCCTTTGATTTTTCCACACTTGCCCCGGAATAGTCCACTCCGTAAACCCTGGCATGTAGTGCAGTTTCAAGAAAATTTGAGATATTTTTTCCTCCTCCACACCCAACATCTAAAATCGATTTTTTTTCCCGGATATCAAGATATGAAAGACCCCATTTTGCAAGTTTCTCATGCCCAATATTCATCGACCAGAGAATGAAATTTCCACTTAGCGAACTTCTTGGTTTTCTCGTGTTTGAAAATCACTGCTTTAACATGATATTAATCCTTATTTTAAGCTCTGCCTCAAAGGAGAATTTTTGAATTTAAGAGGCATGTATAATCCATTTTCTGTTAAAATTTTATATATTAGGTAATCTTAAAAACAAGCCAAACTTTTTTTTGAATTCTAAAATAATTGAGCTTTTTGGGTTTTTCGATCATTTGGGGTTTGTAGATCTTTACGGGCATAAGCCCCTCCGGGGCAGCCCTGTGCTTAGTTCGCTTCTCGAACTTTCGCAAAGATGACAGCCCGGCCTGGACGCTACCCATCAGGGTAGCGTCGGCCAGGGAGATTGACAATGCAGATTATTCTTTCAAATTATAACAACACAACAGAATCAGGAGGGGATGCCCGTCCAT
>CAZPHR010000085.1:0-5184 GCA_964586475.1 uncultured Methanomicrobiaceae archaeon | reverse complement strand
ACAGATGCGCTATAAATCCCCCTATTCATTGAGATATATGCCTGTTTTCCTTCACTGGAGATGTTGATAGTGGTCTCGACAGGTATGAATCCGTCTGATTCAAGACCGTTGAGCATATTTTTGAGTGTCGCATTTTCATTAAATTCGACAGGAAGAAGTATTGAATTGTTGATCTTTTCGGTAATATACACTATCTCTCCGTTTTTGATAATCCCTGATACGAGCACCTCGCTGTCCCTGTCAGCAGTATGATAATTCCATGCAAAACTTCCTTCACCGTAGTCCTTCCCATCTGCATTTATCCTGGATAATGAATAATTCAGGGATGAAAAAGTTTCATTTTCTGTTTTAAAGAGATTATCATTGAATATTGTCGATAAAAGCTGCTGCCTGATAAATTCATCTTCGATCTGCTCCTCCAGGAGTGTTCTCCGGAGAGCAACCTGATCAGGATATTCCTCGGTTAAGGTGTTCAAATCATTTCCTGAATACGTGTAGGAGTCTGCCGGAGTCCCGGAGGGCTGGATTTCTGTTTTAGAAGTTACTCGCGCGGTTCCGCTGTCAGGAACGGCCGATACTCCGGAAACTGTGAAACTAACCTTAATCCCTGAAAGAACTGAACTATATGCCGGGCTGTTGCCATATTCAAAGGCTATATCGACAAGGATTGTCTTCTCTTCATCAGATCTTCCTGCAGGTACATATATGGTATTTTCTCCGCTGAATGCCGACATCGCCTTTCTCTGGTAACTGGCTGCACTTCCTGAATCCGGGGATTCGTAGATTTTGACAGCAAGAGTTCCCCTTACATCTTCTTCAAGACTGTTTGATATGGTGACCGGGATCTCTGCTTCTTCTGTCAGGGGGAATATGAACTCCTGCTGACACGTTTTAAGCATAACCGGATTTTCTTCAGCATGGACAATATATACGGAGGCTGTGAGAATGAAGAGTGCCAATAGCAGCATTCCCGGTTTCAAGGGATTGTCCTCCTTCTTCCGAAGGATATCATGATTGCCGCAACAAGAACCGGTAATGCTGCAATATAGAACACTACGTCGACAGGAGTCTCCTCGTTTTCCCGGATAATTTCACTGTTAAGATTTGAGTAGATCTCTTCAAGCGTCTTCTCATCGACAGATCTGAAATATTTTCCGCTCGTCTCTTCTGCGATATATTCGAGCACCTCGCTGTCCAGTCTGGCATACAGGGGATTTCCAAAGGTATCGTAGTCGTAAAGAACGGGCTCTTCAGATCCAAGTCCTACGGTAAATACCTGTATCCCGCGGCTTTTGGCAAATTCTGCAGCCTGTTCAGGGGAGATAATCCCGGCGTTGTTCTCGCCGTCGGTTAAGAGAATTATGATCTTTTTCCTGTTGGGGATTGATTCTGCCATATCTGTTGCAAGTGCAAGGCCGTTTCCGATTGCCGTCTCGCCTCCTTTTGTGGTGATCGCCATCAGTTTTTCAAGCACCCTCTCCCTGTCAGGGCTGAGATATGCTGCAGAAGAGGCGCCGGAATCAAATGTAATAATCCCGGTCATGTCCTTATCATCAAGTCCGTTTATCAGCAGTAAGGCGGATCTTTTTGCAACCTCGATTCTGCTTGGAGCATAATCTGTCGCCTCCATACTTCCGGAAACATCCATGGCAAGTATTACATTTACGCCATCCTTTTCGGTTTCAAGGGGCAGGTGGGGTCCGGAAAGACCTGTGATTAAAAACCCGAGGGTCAGAAGAATGAGTATAAAAATGATTCTTCGCGTATCAGGCTGTTTACCCTGAGTCATTGCCGCCTTTGCAAAGGAGAGCCTGGAGAATTCAAGAGCCTGTTCATGTTTTATTTTCTCAAAATGGAGAAAGTATATTATTAAAAACGGAATTAAAAGCAGTCCTGCAAGATATTCCGGATTGTAGAAGCCTGTCATATTACAAATCTCCTGCCATCAGTTCAAGAGAATGAAGGACCTGAATATAGGAGTCCTGTGTCTTTATTACTGCAAACCTAATCTCGTTTTTTTTAAAAATCACCGACAAATCTTTTAAAAACTGCCTGGAATTCTTCAGATAACTATCCCTGAAGTCCCTGCAGGAGGTGTCGATCAGTAAATCCTCTCCTGTTTCAGGATCTTTTATCCTGATAATACCGGCATCCGGAATTTCGAATTCATTCCGGTCAGAAACAAAGACTGCCTGAATCTCGTGTTTTCTGCCTGCCGTCTCAAGTGATCTTTTAAAACCGGGAGAATCAAAGTCAGAGAAGATAATTATGCTGCTTTTCCGCCTGATTGTATGTCCTATAAAGCGAATTGCTTTTTCAAGGTCGGTCTTTTTTGAGGACGGTTTATGCGTAATTATCTCATTTATAAGGTTAATACAGTGTTTCCTTCCCTTCCCGGCAGGAATGAATTTCTCGATTTTATCAGTAAAGAGTATGAGGCCTGCCGAATCTCCATTTTTTTCGGCAGAGAGGATTATCGTTGCAGCAGCTTCAAGGATTTTTTGATCCTTGCAGGTCTCCTTTCCAAAGGATCCTGATCCCGACCTGTCGATTGCAAGATATATTGTCCTTTCGCGATCTTCATTAAAAATCCTGACATAGGGACAGTTGTATCTTGCGGTTATCTTCCAGTCCATAGCCCTGATATCATCGCCTGCAGAATATTCACGTATGTCCGCAATCTCGATCCCCCTGCCTTTAAAAAGAGATCTATGAGCTCCTGTGCGAAGGTCTTCGCTCCTCTTTTTAGTTATCAGATCTATCCGGCGGACAGTCTTCAGGCAGTCTTTAACAGAAAAGGAATTTACCGGGTTCTCACCCTTTTCCTGTTGTATTCTCAAGGGATGTTCACCTTATCCAGGATATTGTCGATAATCTCATCTTCACTTATCCGTTCTGCCGCCGCTTCATAATTCAGGATAATTCTGTGCCTGAGAACCGGGTGAGCCATCTCCCTGATATCGTCAGGTGTCACATAATCTCTCTTATTCAGGAGAGCCTTCGCCTTTGCGCAGAGTATGAGGTTTATGGATGCCCTGGGCGATGCTCCACAATCTATGTAGTCACTGTAGTCCGGTATGTAATCACACGGGTGCCTTGTCGCATCGATGATGTCGGCAGTATACCTTTCAATATTATGATCAGTGTATACCGACCTGACAAGGGCCCTGACAGCCACAATGTCACTTTTTTCCAATAATTTTTGAGTTCCCGGCTCTCTGATCCCTGTAAATTTTTTTATTATCTCGATTTCGTCATCCTTTGAAGGGTAGTCCATCAGTATTTTTCCCATAAACCGGTCAGTCTGTGCCTCCGGCAGTGGATATGTGCCCTCGGAATCTATCGGATTCTGGGTTGCAAGGACGAAAAAAGGCGGCTCTATAGGGAAGGTATCCCCCTGTATTGTGACCTGTCTTTCCTGCATTGCCTCAAGGAGGGCCGACTGAACCTTTGGAGGTGCCCGGTTTATTTCATCAGCCATAACAATATTGCTGAAGACCGGCCCTTTGACTGTTTCAAATGATGAATCCTCGTGTTTATAGATCTTGGTTCCTGTGATGTCTGCAGGGAGCAGATCAGGTGTGAACTGCAGTCTCCTGTATGAACAGCTCGTACTTTCTGCCAGTGTCTTTATTAGAAGTGTTTTTGCAATACCCGGGACTCCTTCCAGCAGGACATGTCCTCCTGCTGCGAAAACAGTCAGCAGCTGGGTGATGACAGTCTTCTGGCCGATAATTACCTTCTTTATCTCATCTTCAAGAGCGGCCATTTTTTCCGATGCGTCATTAATATTGGGTGTGCAGCTTTTTTTATATTCAGGCATTGGTTATCATATCCGATATTGAGTTAACTACTTATGTAAATAATAATTTTGTCTTATTTCCCTGGATGCTTACACAAAGGGTCTGATTAAATGCATTATTCTCTCAATTTTCTCCATTATGGGCACATTGGTCTAATTAATCTCTCTTTTAACAAATGGTAATTTTTCCCTTATAAAAAGTTGGGATCCAAATATAGTTAATTTAAATAGATTTACATGCCCTTTTGGATTCCTGTTTTTCTAATTTCGTGATCTGATATAACCGATGATTACGATGTTCCGTGTTCAGCTGCCGGTTGAAGAACTTAAAAATACCCGATTTATCATTGCCTCTTTTTAGGATTATTCTCTCAATCCGGAGTTTATTTCCCATGTTTTGAAAAAAATATCTCGGTGTTAATTAATTTAGGTTAACAAATAACAAAACATAATTGTTTTTATCATGTTGATATATTATCATATATCTATTATTTGAATCAGGTGAAGTGGAAATGAAAATTTATCTTGCAATGGATGATACGGACAATCTGAACTCACGCGGGACCGGCAGGCTTGCGAGAACGGCGGCTGAAGTTGTTTCGAAGGAATTTAATGTAACCGGTATAACCCGCCACCAGTTGTATGTCCATGAAGATATTCCTTTTACGTCACATAACAGCTGTGCGGTCCTGCATATCGAGGGAAAAGAAGCAGATGACAAGCAATGGCTTTTTGAAACAGTAAAGGAAGTTATGCTGGATGACTTCGTTGAAGGGAGCGATCCGGGAATTGCCGTTGCATGTGCCAATGAAATCCCGGCTCCCCTGATTGCTTTTGGAAGGGATGCCCAGAGAAAAGTCCTGACACAGGATAATGCCCGCTCCCTTGCCAGAAACCTTGGAATTAGGCTTGAGGGTCTTGGCGGAACCGAGGACGGGGTTATCGGTACAATGGCGGGATTAGGTCTTGCAAAAGGAGGAAACGACGGGAGATTCCTTCTGAGAGGATCGGTACGGGATTTCAGTGGTCCGGTTGATGTAGAGACCATCCTAAAAGCAGGTGTTGATCTCGTATATGCCATCGACGGCCGGGTACTTGAAAGTGGCAGAATAATTGTTGAGGATGGTAAATCCGTAAAACCCTGTCCCGTAGACGGCAGAGCGGTATTATTTGTGGAAGAGATTGACGGGCAGTTTCATGCTGTCAAAAGAGGCTGAACGAAGAAAATGGAGATCAGGAAGAAAGTTGGAATTGCAACAGCTTTCCTGATAATTTTTACAGGTTGTATGGTTGCTCTTCAGGCGGGCGGGGAAGAATGGGTCCGCGGGCTGAATCCGGATAAAATTACCCCTTATACAAAAGCCGGGATGAAAGCCTCCTAT
>CAZPHR010000084.1:4985-5218 GCA_964586475.1 uncultured Methanomicrobiaceae archaeon | reverse complement strand
TTGCATCCGGGGTCATGCAGGCGATACAATACTTCTTCGATTCCGCGGGGCTCTCCGGCCTTGTCGGGCCAATGGCGATCCTGATAACAATCGGCGGTGTCGTGAATCTCGCCGCATGGCTGATCGGGCCTGCAAAAGGTCTCGGGGTCATCGCCGAAGAGGGCAATATGCCGCCGATGTTTGATAAAACAAACAAATATGGAGCTCCGGTCGCTGTTCTCGTGACACAGGCG
>CAZPHR010000084.1:0-4929 GCA_964586475.1 uncultured Methanomicrobiaceae archaeon | reverse complement strand
TAGAACTGCTCTGCATCGTATACTTCCTGGTCTTTGCAGCACTAATCAAACTGCGTTACAGCCAGCCGGACACCCCGAGACCCTTTAAAATCCCAGGAGGAATGGCGGGTGTATGGATCATCGGGGGTATGGGGGCAGTGGGAGTTGTGTTCTCCTTTATCGTCGGGCTCATGCCGCCGGCTTATTACGACAATACAATCGGTTACGTTGCAGCCGTTCTCTTCGGAACATTCGTCCTCGCAGTACCTCCGCTTATCTTCCTGAAATTAAAGAAACCCGAATGGGTTAAAGGCGGACAGAAGGAGGTGCAGGAGAATGAATGAGAGAACAGAGACAGTAATCATAGCATTGATCCTCGTGGCTGCGATCATCATGCTGCCTGTATCGGTAGCAGTCCTTACACACGGGACTGATCCGTACCGCATTATTGAGGGAAAACCCGTGGCAACTGCTGCTGAAAAAGCCGGTCTCGTCATTTGCAGTGAAACGGATGTCACATGGGATCTTTTTAGGGATGCAGAAGGAAAAGTGTACACAATATCTGACAACTGCGATAATCCTTCGGAAACCATCAGGGCAGAAGTATTTACATTTGACAGTGCTGATTCGAGGAATGCCGCGATACAGGCGTTCCATTCGAATAAAATCGGGAAAGGCAAACCGGCAGGAAATATGATTGTCCTGGGCCAGCACCTGATCTTCATCGATTCATCAGGAAGTTCTCTTTTCGAAAGAATTTCAAAAAAATTTGAAGGAATATAGAATTCTCTTCAACTTTTTATGTGCCCGGAATTATGCGGAATTTTCCTTCAGGCACAGTCATCTCGAACCTTGCACCTTCTCCCGGTTGTCCACATTCCCTGATAGTTATCCCGGAGATTAACAGTATTTCACGGACAAGAAACAGACCGAGACCTGTATTTTTTCCAAACCCCCGTTCAAAGATCTGGTCTTTTTCGATTTCAGGGATACCTTTGCCATCGTCCTGCCAGGCAATGAAATATTCCTTTTCGCCCGACCGGATGCATGAAACATCAACCCGTGATAATTTTTCACCTCCATGCCTGAGCGTGTTATCAAGGAGTACATCAAAGACCTTTATCAGGACGGGATCGGCCAGCAGCTCAATATCACATCCGGTCACCCCTATAGGAACGGGGCTTATATCCTTTATTTTATGTAGAATATCACCCAGGTTTTGCCAGAATGGGGCCTTTGAACCGATATTTTCAAATTCTTTCGTGAACTCTACCTGCTTCTGGATCCTTTGCAGAATCTCATGGATTGTTTTTAAGTACTGGTCATGCCCGGGATCATCCGGACTTTTCAGCAGTTCAATGTAACAGTAAGCAGCCATCACGCTGTTGAGGATATCGTGACGGGTAATACCGGTGAGCAGTTTTAGCTGGCGGTTTGCATTTTCGAGTGTTTTGTAGATACTTTTCAGGTCAGTAATATCCTTGAAGAATCCAAGGACAATGAATGATCCGTCTTTATTTTTCTGCGAGATCAGGGCGTTGATATTTATACAACGCAGTTTAGTCTCTCCCGGTTTTACGAATTCAAAGTAAAAGTCATCAAAATGTCCTTTTTCAAGAAGAAGATCGCGGAAAAGCGAAATTCTCCCCGGCTCGCCAATTACCGGGTTTTCCAGTTCACCGAAACCGCCGGTTACTTCTTCAGGAGACGAGTAACCAAGTATATTCGCACCGGCCCTGTTTATGGTCAGAAACCGATCATCAGATGTGCTTGTGAAGATCCCGATATGAGCATTTTCCACCAGATCATAGAACTTATCCTCGCATTTTTCCAGTTTATCAAAGCTCTGGCAAATCTCTTTATCAGCTGCCACCGGTTGTTCATAAGCTGAATTTAGTTCCTTGTTTCTCTTTGTTTCTTCTTCAGACTCTTTTTTGGATGTAATATCACGGATAGACTCGATAGCCCCTGTTAAATTCCCCTCAGTATCATAGAGCGGCGTGGAGGTGAACCAGAGACAGGAGCCCTTTCCATCATTAAAATGTGGAATGGTAATCTCCGATACCAGTTTGTTGCCCTCGCGTTTTACATATGGATATTTCGATGCAATATCAGGATTATAGTTTAAAACAAGATTGGCCATTACCGGCCTTTTTTCATTATAGAAAGGAATGGCATACTCGTAATCTCCTTTACCGATAATATCGGCTGCCTTTACACCGGTCATCTCCTCGATTGCCTTGTTCCAGGCAATTACCTTACCTTCGGTATCTATTACAAAAGTTGCATCGGGAAGGAAGTCGATGATGTCGAATAACTGCTGCCTGCTTTCTTTAAGCGCATCTTCCGCCTGTTTTTGTTCGGTGATATCGGAAACCATTGCAAAAGAGCCTTTGAAATTTCCTTTTTCGTCCACAAGGGGAGTCGCCTTCACCTTCATCCACCGGGTATCTCCGTCTCTGGTTACAAACCTGCGAACATAATGGTCGCTCTTGCCGTTTTTTCTGCGTTCGATGACTAATCTGTGATCCTCAAGTTCAGAATCAGGGAGAAAGGAATTTAGTTCCTTTCCAAGCATCTCATCTACAGAATACCCCAGCATATCCGCCATTTTCCTGTTGACAAAGGTCGTTCTCTCGCTTTCGTCCATCTCCCATATGCCTTCTTCGGCCGTCTCGACGATCCGGCGGTATTTCTCCCAGGTATCTCTCAGGAGAATATCCTTCTGCTCCAGTTCAACATAATTCCGGCGGAGTTCCTCTTCTGTTGCCTTGAGCTGCTCGTATGCACCCTGGAGCTCATCATTCCGGTCGGCAATAGTATTCAGGTGAATTTTGAGCTCTTCATTCAGTTCTGCAAGTTTTTTATTGCTTGCATGAAGTTCCTCTTCAGCCGCCTTTCTCGCGGTAATCTCGTCGAGTAGAATAAGAAGCGCCGGCTTTTCCTCCCATAGTATTCTGGTGGCATGGATCTTCACCCAGTGTGTATTCCCGGAGGAATCTACAATCCTGAATTCATATTTTTCAGGTACTTCCTCTCCGGAAATCCTTTTTTCATAGCGGCCAAGGACCAGTTCATGATCGTCGGGATGTATAATTTCTGCAATGGGTTTTCCGATAAGCTGCTCCTTCGGAATTCCAAGAATTGATGAGAAACGCGGATTTGAAAACTTTACCAGACGATCCTGGGCAATGAGAATCGCTTCATTCGCTTTCTCGACAAGAAGGCGGTATTTCTCCTCGCTGTCACGAAGTGCGATCCCGGCCTGCCTGAGATTAATTGCCTGTTGTACTTTATGGAGGAGCTCGACGAACTGTGAATTGGGATCGCCTCCTTTCTGTATATAATAGTCAGCACCGTTCTCGAATGCCTGGATAACAATCTCCTCACGGCCCCTTCCTGTGAAGATCATAAAAGGTGTAAGATCTCCCGAACCCCTGATGACCCTGAGAAACTCAATCCCGTCCATTCCCGGCATCTGGTAATCGGAGATTATTGCGTCATAGGACTTTGTCTTCATCATCTCGAGTGCATCGGCTGCAGACTCAGCAGTATCAACGGTAAAGCCACCTTTTTTTTCGATGAATATTTTTGCAAGATCGAGGAGGATGCGCTCATCATCCACATATAGAATTTTGATCATGCAAACCGGCTCCGGATGTTTTTTTATTTGGAAGATGTTTGTTAATAAAATAAACTATCTGAGCATATGCCTGGTTTCGGATCTCTCCAATAAAAAAAGAATAAACAATTAGGATTAAGGAAAATAACTGCCTACAGAGACGATCAGGAGTGAATATAGTGAGTGCTGAGACAGATAACGGGAAAACAGTCAGGGTAACAAATCCTGCCGACGAAACGGTTGTCGGGACAGTCCCGGCAGGAACGGCGGAGGATGTCGGGGCGGCAGTAGACAATGCCTCAGGGGCGCTTGGGAAGTGGTCTTCGCTCCTCCCGCGGGAGAGGGGAAAGATCCTCTTCAATGCTGCAGCGGAGATCAGAAAGGAACGGGACAGGCTGGCGACCCTGCTGACATCCGAACAGGGAAAGCCGCTCGCCGAGGCTAAGAACGAGATCATGGGCTGTGCCAACGTCTTTGAGTACTATGCATCCATCTCCGGGTCGATTAAAGGCGAGGCGCTCCCGAGATCCGACTACGGTTACTCATTCACGATAAAAAAACCGCTAGGGGTTTGCGGAGCGATAATCCCCTGGAACATGCCGGCACTGATAATGGCATGGAAGACAGGGCCGGCACTCGTTGCAGGAAATGCACTGATTGTAAAACCTGCCACATCAACACCCCTCACCTGTATGGAGATGGCATCCGTCATCCATGGTGCAGGTGTCCCGGAAGAGATTCTCAGGATAATTCCCGGGAGCGGCGAAGAGGTGGGAACAGCCATCGCCGCCCACCCAGGGATCAGGGCGGTCTCTTTCACGGGATCGACGGAGACAGGAAGAATGGTCGAATCGGCTGCCTGCGGAACAGGAAAACACCTGACTCTTGAACTCGGCGGAAGCGACCCGATGATAGTATGCGACGATGCGGACATCCCTGCGGCTGTCGCAGGTGCAATCTCGGGGAGGTTCTACAACTGCGGGCAGACCTGCACCGCCGTAAAGCGGCTCTTCGTATTCGAAGATATTGCAGATAAGTTCACCGCAGCTCTGGAGGCAGGTGTCGCAGGAATTAAGATTGGAAACGGTCTTGTCCCGGGTGTCAGGATGGGACCGATGAACAGCGGAACCGGCAGGGAAAGGATCGAAGATCTTGTCGAAAGCTTAAGAGATTCCGGCGACGGAACGATCATCGCAGGCGGAAAACACCCGACGGGAAGCGAATACGAGAAAGGCTACTTCTATGAGCCAACTATTGTAACAGGAGTCTCAGCAGATAGTCCGCTCATGAATGAAGAGGTATTCGGCCCGGTTCTTCCGGTATCGGTT
>CAZPHR010000083.1:0-5303 GCA_964586475.1 uncultured Methanomicrobiaceae archaeon | reverse complement strand
TATGACTCCGAAGCGATATGCCCTTGCGGGATTATATCCACCGGCTCTTCGGCATAGGGGGAAGGGATGAGTATCGATGATAAGAACTGGCTGCTCTTTGATGCATCGATAGGAACACGCCCGCCGGCGAGCCTGCCGGAGATCTCGACCGGCGGACAACCAGGGTTGCCTGTATAGCGGATCTCTCCTCCAAGAATCTTCAGTGCTTCGGCAAGCTCTCCTACAGGCCTCTCCTTCATTCGGGCATTTCCGGTAAGTGTCACGCGGCCGGGGTAGAGAAGAGCGAATGTGGCAAGGAAGCGAAGCGATGTGCCCGAACCCCTGCAGTCTATCTCCACATCTCCGTGACCGGACATTACTCCGCCACAGCCTTCAACAACTATAATCCCCTTTTTCAGTTCAACGGGGATGCCCAGCTGTTCAAGAGCGTTGCAGGTTACACTGATATCATCGGATAACAGCGGATTTTCTATAACAGATATGCCGTCCGCAAGAGCCGCACAAAACAGTGACCTGTGGGTATAGCTCTTCGACGGAGGTGCGGAAAACAACAGTTTCACGTTCCTGTACCCGTTTATTGTAATCTCGTTCATTCCGACATCACCCTTCCCGTATAGCAGCCCAGCTCCTTTACAGAGGCAATGTCCTTCAGTCGCCTGACCGCATCCCCGGAAAAGGGAGTCATGGCAAAGTCGATGAAGAAGACATAGCTCCCTATGCCCCTCTTTGAAGGCCGGGACTCGATGCGTGAGAGATTTATCCCCAGTGCAGCAAATACACCGACTATCTCGTAAAGAAGGCCCGGACGGTCCTCCTGCGGATCAATAAGAATACTGCATTTGTCACAACCCGGAGATTCAGGCAGGTAGCCCTTCGGGTAAGGTCCCTTCACGATCGCAACAAACCTCGTCACATTATTTCCCGAGTTCTGTACATTCTCCCTGATGATACTGAGGCCATGAATTCCCGCTGCCGGGGCTGATGTAATCGCCGCTGTTCCGGGGTTTTCTGAGGCTGATTCAGCACTTGCCGCATTGCTGGGGGTGTGGATTACCGGAATCCCCAGTTCATCAATAAAGCGGCTGCACTGCTCATGGGACTGTGGGTGTGCATAGATACAGGACGGCTTCTCCGCCACAGGCATGGCTGCCGCATAGTAATGACTGACATGGAGATAATATTCTGCGGCTATATGGCAGTCTGTTCTCATAAGACCATCGAATGTCTCGCCTACGCCTCCTGCCTCGCTGTTCTCGACCGGGACAATTCCCGTGCAGCCGCCGGCAGCGACCTCTGCAAAGACTGCCCCTATTGTCGGACAGAGAGTGACATCTTCACCACATACTTTCAGAGCCATCTCGTGGGAGAATGTTCCCTCCGGACCAAGAGCTGCACATCTCATGTCAGGTTCACCAGTGCCTCTATCAGGGCATCCGTATCTCTTGTTGCAAGGGGGACATAGTCTTCGAAGCATTCCCTGTTTCCTGCAAAGAAGGCCTGGAAATTATCATCCCCCGGAGCGGCAACAGAATCTTTGAGCCTTTCCACGGACTGCGAAAAGCCTTCAAGCACAGGCATAACCTCGGGGTTCATCCTGAGAATATCGCCGTACAGGTCAGGGCTCTGCCCAAGTATCCGGCCGATAAGGCCCATCTCGATCCTGTATACCGGACTCATTACGGAGAGTATCTTCTCTAAATCGGTCCCGCTCGTCCTGACAGCATCGGCTACAGCAAGGGTCGCGAAATGCACAAGCCCCTGCACAACGGCCATAACCCTGTCATGCTCTTCCGGGGTCATTACAGTGACCCTGGCACCTTCGGAGGCAAATATCGATGTAAACAATGAGAGCGTCTCATCCGGACATCTTGCAGGAGTTGCGACAATATTCTGCCCGCGGATTCCTGGCAGGTTCGGCCCGAACATCGGGTGAAAGCCGATAACCGAAGCCCCTGATTTTAGCATCTCAGATACGGGTACCTTCTTGACCGAAGTCAGGTCACAGAGCACCTGGTCATCTCTCATTAGAGGGGCTATCCCGCGGATTACCTCCACTGTCGCCCTTATAGGAACGGAGACCATAACGACATCGCAGTTCTCTGCAAGATCCCTGTTGGCGAGTGCAGTATTTCTCCCAGATACCAGAACCTCGAAACCCGCCCTTGAAAAGACGGATGAAAAGAGCTTCCCCATTCCTCCGCTGCCGCCGATGATACCTATACTGTTCATGAAATATGCCTCATTTCTCAAGGATGGTCTCATCGATTGCGTGACCAAAATGCCTTCCGCCCTTCTCCAGCCGCCCGAGAATCCTGTCGCCGGGCTTCAGGTCGATTACAGATACTGCACTTCCGTCCTCACGCATGAGGCGTATGGTCTCGGCATTCTGGAGTACTGCAGAGATCGGTGCTCCTCCGCCTTCGGGTTCGGCCTCTACAAGCAGGAGCGGCCGTTTCTCTATCTTTACACGGCCGACGGTCGCCTCCTCGGTCTCCCCCCTGCTGTTTATTATCAGCACGCGGTCGCCTGCCGAAATTTCGGAGAGATATGACGTCTTTCCTCCTGCAACAAGTGCATATGAATGGACTGCACCGGCATTCACCCTGAAGGGCCTCGGAGAGACGTAGGGGTTTTCAAGCGTCTCTGCATGGACCAGCAGGAATGCGGATGATGTATTTCCAACAGCCATCCCTTCGCCGTCCTTCATCATTGTGCATGTATCAACGCATACACGATCACCCATGCCCGCGGAGATGACGGATTTGACAGTGAACACCGAAAGACCCAGATTTCCACCGGATCTCTTCACGAGCCCGGAAACGGACTTTATCACATTTGGATCAGTATTTTTGAGCAGTATTCCTGCAACTCCGCCTTCAAGCACCCCGAGAGCGGTTTCAGCCTCTTTTTCGCCGGCCACCGCTGCGATTATCCGGTCGGACTGTGCAACGAGGTTTTCGAGAGGGATAACAGTCCAGTCGGTAGTCGAGACTATGACATAGCCCTTTTTCCCGAGCTCTGCGGCCGTTTCTTCGGATTTTTTATCTGTGATCTCCACTTCGAAGACATCCTTTCCGGGGACAAGATCGCCGTCCGGGGATATCACCTTTACAAGCCCAAGCTCCCTTACGGGTGCAGCCTTCTCCGATACAATCGCGTCCGCACCACTCTCGATTGAAGTTGTTGCGGCATCCTTGTCCCAGTCTCTAAGGTCGATCCAGAAAAGCTTCATGACCGCTTCTCCATCCCGCCAATCGCCTCCTGCGGTGTCGCCTCACCGTTGACAACCCTGTATAGTGCACCGATAAATTCCGAAGGATTCTCGCGCTGGAATGAATTCCTCCCGAGGCATACCCCGGCACCGCCGGCTTCAACAGAATCGAGGACGGTCTCGAGCGTCTGGAGATCGCCCGCCTTCTCACCGCCTGCGATGAGGACCGGGACCGAGCAGGCCGAGGTTATCTTTTTAAAGCTCTCCGGGTCGCCTGTGTAATTGGTCTTAATCAGGTCGGCGCCGAGCTCCTCTGCAACCCTGACGCAGAGGCCGACCGACTGGAGTGAGTTTGGATCGATGCCCTCGCCCCGGGGGTATATCATAATCAGAAGGGGAATTCCCCATTTCGTGCACTTCTTCGAGACCATTCCCGCATCCTCGATCATCTTCGACTCGTTGGGTGCACCGAGATTGATATGTATCGATACCGCGTCCGCTCCGAGAGCGATTGCCTCCTCGACTGTGCATACCATGACCTTGTCATTGGGATCGGGGTTTAAGGATGTGCCCGCTGACAGGTGCACGATCAGTCCGATGTCCCTCCCGTGCTTCCTGTGCCCGGCCTTTACCATTCCCTTGTGAAGGACGATAGCGTTCGCACCGCCCTCGGCAACCGAAGATATTATCTCCGGCATGTTGCCGAGCCCTTCAATCTGGCCGAGGGTGAAACCGTGATCCATAGGAATTATTACGGTTCTGCCCGTGTTCCTGTTCATTATTCGTTCAAGACGTATCTGTTTTCCAATCATTCTGACACTCCTCTCCTTTTATTCCTGTTTCAGGATCTCAATCGCCTCTTCGGCGGATTTTCTCTCGTGCACTATCATCGATGCAGCCCTTACAAATTTGTCAGGGTGCTTGTGCTGGAATGCATTTCTGCCGATTGAAACCCCTGCACCGCCGCCCTCCATCGAACCCTCGATGAGTTTCAGTGTTGTCAGGTCATCCGACTTCGAGCCTCCTGCAATAACAACCGGGACATGGCATCCCTCGGTGACCTCCCTGAATGAGTCGGGATCACCGGTGTACACGGTCTTTACAATGTCTGCACCCAGTTCGGATGCGACTCTCGCCGCGATCTTTATTGAATTTACCATGTTCTCGTCGTTTATCTTCTTTCCGCGGGGGTACATCATCGCAAGAAGCGGCATTCCCCATTCGATGCATTCGATTGCAATCGAGCCCAGGTCCTGCAGCATTCGTGCCTCTGATTCAGCGCCAATGTTGATATGAACCGAAACACCGTCGGCACCCATCTTCAATGCATTCTGTACAGAATTTACAAGTACCTTGTTGTTGGGATCAGGCCCGAGATCGGTGCTCGCCGACAGGTGCAGTATGAGTCCGATGTCGGGCCCCCCTTTCCTGTGACCATGCAAAGCAAGGCCCATATGCCCTATTACGGCATTAGCACCACCGCGGGCAACAAGTTCGACACTTCTGTCAAGGTCTATCAGTCCCGGAATCGGGCCTGAAGATACCCCATGGTCCATAGGAACTATGACCGTCGTTCCTGTGTCCCTTTTCATTATCCTTTCAAGACGGATCTCTTTTCCACGCATAATTATCACTCTCTAAATTATCATAATCTATTCAGCACCCAAAAAGCCTGCGGAGTTGTTCACAAAGCAGTCTGCTTTCAGGTGCGGGGCAGCCAGCTGAAATAGTAGCTGTAGAAATAGCTGAAATAGCTAAAGACGTAGCTAAATGAGCTGAAAAATACAAAAAATATCGATGAAATCAAAAGAGCTCCCGCTGGGCCGTTCAGTTGCACAGAAGAAGCGGATCGTTCACATGTGCGGATTTCATTGCGGTTGCTATCAAAGATAAAAGCATTCACCGGCGAAAAAACATTCACCACACATTGAATATAAGTTCACCATACATCGTTTATATATATTGTGATGCAGGCGATACCTGAGAAAGGCCCGAAAATCCTCCTTTCCGGCATAGAAGATCCAGTGAATACAAAAACCATCGAAGCCTCATCACAACAATTAACCGTAAATAAGCAGCAATAAGTAACAAT
>CAZPHR010000082.1:1339-5367 GCA_964586475.1 uncultured Methanomicrobiaceae archaeon | reverse complement strand
TTCACGCCCGCCGAGATCGCGATACTCTGCAGGAAACGATCAGAAGGAGAGAAGTATCACGAGATACTGGGATCAAGAAACATCCCCTGCGACTTTACAGGCGATGCTGCCTTCTTTACAATCCCGGCGATAAAGGACGCTGTATCATATTTGAAAGCGATCGCAAACCCCCACGAATCGGGAATTGCACTCAACAGGATGATAAGGCAGGCAGGAGTCTCTGAAGCCTCCATTAGAGAGATAAACATCGCCGCAAGAAGGAACAGCCGTGAAGAAGACAGGGGCGACGGCGTACTTGAGGCGATGAAGGGATGTGAATCCGGAAAAGATCCTGATAAGATAATCGCCGATGAGATTGCAGGAAATGTCGAATCGCTCGCGGCAGAAAGGCACACAAAGACCCTCCCGTCACTCGTTCACGAGGTAATTCTCAGGACAGGACGGCTGTACCGGAAGGAGAACGAGGACAGGGAGAGCATCGCGGCACTTGGCAGACTCTACGAGATCGCCCTGGAATTCTCCCGGATCAACCCTGAAGGTGAGATAGACGATCTACTCGAACACCTCTCCCTTCTAAGAGACATCTCCGGGGACTTCGAGGTGAACGACGAGGCGGGATCCGGCGTAAAAATCATGACCGTCCACCAGAGCAAAGGGAAAGAGTTTCCGGTTGTATTTGTAACCGACCTCTCCGACCGCCACTTCCCGCTGAATTACAGGAGCAAACCGTTCTATGTCCCGTCGGATCTCTCAAAGGGAATAAAGGCAGGAGAAGACGAGAAGGAGCTCTACAAGGATGAGGAGAGGAGGCTCTTCTACGTCGCAATGACACGGGCATCCGGGAGGCTTTACCTGACGAGGGCGAAGAGGTACGGAAATAATAAAAGAGACTCAAAACCTTCTATATTCCTTGAAGAGATCGACTACCTGAATAATCCTGACATAAAGGTAATTGCAGTCGAAGCCGGTGAAGCAGAGGCTGAAACAGGTATCGTGGCAGAGGGAGACCCATTCTCAGAAGAGAAGAAGCTCTTAAATGAAGCCCTCGCGGCGATCGCTGATAAGAGATACAAATCCGCGGTGGAGAAGATTCTCTCCCTCGAGTACTTCAGGTGTGCCTCAGGTGAAAATCTATTCGACAAAGATGTCTTCCTTGACATCCCGTTTGAAGAGCCGGAAATATCTGCGGAAAAAGAACCGCTCATCAAATCAAGGGAAGACATCCGGCTCTCTGCATCCTCACTGAAGATATACGACGAATGCCCCCTTAAATTCAAATTTGAAAAAGTCCTCCTCATCCCGGGCGAACCGAAGACCTTTTTCAGCCTCGGCACATCGGCCCATTCGATAATCGAGCACCTGACCAAAATGAAGATGGAGGGAGTTAAACCTTCGATGGAGCTGGCTGAAGAACTCCTTGAGAGGTTCTGGTCGCCCGATGCATACCTCTCAAAAAAGCACGAGGAAGAGGACCGGGAAAGAATAATCAGACACCTGGAAAACTACCTGGAATGGGAGAATAACAACCCGAACACCCCGGTGGAAACCGAGATAAAATTTGAGATTAAAGTTCACGAAACCCCGTTTGTCGGGTATATCGACAGGCTTGAGAAGACGGTTTCCGGATATGCAGTAGTCGATTACAAGACCTCCAAAAACCCAATCTCGAAGAATGCAGCAAAAACCGACATCCAGTTAACCCTGTACTCACTCGGGGTCAGGGAAAAGACCGGAATGCTACCGGAAAAGGTCTCGCTCTTCTATCTTGACAGCGGGAAGTTCGTCGACTATATCCCGGACAAAGATTCGACCTCGGCCTTTTTGGAGAATGCGGGAGCAATCCTTGACAGGATCTTTGCAGGAGAATTCAAACCGAAGGAGTCTCACAACTGCCAGTACTGCGACTACAGGATACTCTGTGGGGACTGAAAATTCGGAATTCAATAATCCCATATTTCCAGCAAACCTGAAAATCACTTCAAATTTTTCTATCCAAAACCACAAAAAAATATATAACGTACACGGACTCTCTTTGTATCTATGAAGCCTCCTTTCTCCTTACTCGTTATCGGCGACGACTCGACGGCAGAAATGATCAAACAGGGACTGGAGGATCTGGATGTTGAAATAGAGCCCGATTTTTCAGGTTCGGCAGAAAAAGCACTATCAATAATTGAAAACAGGGATTACGACCTGATAAGATCCTGTTACAAAACAGGAGATTTAAGCGGAACCGAATTGATCAGAGGGATTAATGAAAAAAACAGGAACAAACCCGTTGTAATCATCGTCGACCCTGCTGATGAAAATAACGTACTTAAGGATCTTTATAGCGGCCTCGAATTTGACATTGTCTCCTCCACCGACCCGGATCAGACTGTCAGTAAGATCAGGGATAAAATCCTCGCTGTTGTGAAGAAAAATTCCGAAAATAAAAAGATTATAAATTCAGAAAAAATTGTAAAAGAGATCTTCAATTCAGCTGATTATATTGGAATAATCACAACAGACGAAAATAAAATTATCACCTTCTTTAACAAAGGCGCCGAAAAGATGCTTGGTTACAGCCAGAATGAGCTGGTTGGTAAAGTTACTCCGGAAATATTCCATCTTGAAGACGAACTTTCAAAAAGAGCACAGGATTTTTCGGATGAAACAGGAAAATCTGTCGAAGGATTGGAAATATTTGCCGAAAAAATGGCGTTTGGTGTTCCTGAGAGAAATGAATGGACATACAAAAGAAAAGACGGAAGCCTGCTGAATATTGAACTTACAGTCACCCCGATAAGAGATGACGCAGGAAACATTCTGGGAGCCTTAGGAATTTTTTATGACATTACAGATAAAAAGAACCTGGAAGAGGAATTTAAAACATATAAGATCCAGTCCTCGGGCATCATTGCCCATATCCCCGAACCTACCTTCGCAATTGACCTTGAAGGGAAAGTAACTGCCTGGAACAGGGCAATTGAAGACCTGACCGGCATTCCTGCTTCAGAGATATTAGGCAAAGATGATTATGAGTATGCAATACCATTCCATGGAAAACGCCGGCCAATGCTTGTTAACCTGATCGCTGCACCTGAAGATGAACTGAAAAAATGGGAATATGAGGGAATTACAAAAATCGGCAATGTAATTTCCGTTGAAACGACACCTTTTGAAATCAAAGGAAAAACCCACTATATCCGTGCGAATGCTTCGCCGGTTTATGACAATACCGGTAAAATCATTGGCGCAATAGAGTCTTTAACGGATATTACATCTATAAAAAAGACTGAAACTGCTCTCAGAGAGAGTGAGGTCAAATACAGGGGTATTGCCGAACGAAGCTCCGATATTATCATGTCAACGAATAGTGACGGAGTTATTACCTATATATCCCCGTCAGCTATGAAAATTCTGGGATATGAAGCGGAAGATATGGCAGGAACTGGCCCGGATACGTTTATTGAACCTCAAGACCTGAAAAAGGTTTTAAAAGTCATTGAAAAATCTAAAACAGGTGAAGGTGTTGAAGGCCTGGAAATTCATCTAAGAAAGAAAGATGGCAGTATTGCGACAATGGATATTTCAGGATCACCAATTATTGAAAATGGGATATTTAAAGGAGTTCAGGTCATAGCAAGGGATATAACAGAGAGACGGAAGTCACATGAACGCATCGTCAGATTACTTCACCAGCAAAAAGAACTTCTGGATATTATAAACAAAAGCCCTGCGATCGCATTTCTCTGGAAGGCAGAGGAGAACTGGCCGGTTGAGAGGGTCAGCAAAAATATATCGCAGTTTGGGTATTCGGCTGAAGAATTCACATCGGGAAGAATTATTTTCAGTTCCATAATTCACCCGGAGGATCTCGAAAGAGTGGCTTCAGAAGTTGATTACAATAGTAAAAACAGGATAGATGAATTCATCCAGAGTTACAGGATACTTGGTAAAAATAAAAAAGAATACTGGAGCGAGGACTTTACACACAGCCTTCGCAACAAAAATAGTAATCATGCCCTTCATGTGTTACCGGTCCC
>CAZPHR010000082.1:0-1329 GCA_964586475.1 uncultured Methanomicrobiaceae archaeon | reverse complement strand
GATGAAAAAGAATACTGGATTGAGGATTTCACCCACATCCTTCGCAACAAAAAAGGAGAGATTACGCATTACCAGGGGATCATCATAGATATCTCTGACCGAAAAAGGGCTGAGGAAGAACTGGAGAGATCTACTGCTATTTTAAAAGGAGTGATAGAGAGCCCGAAAGACGTAGTAATCTTTGCACTTGACAGGAATTACCGTTACCGTGTATTCAATGAAAATCACCGCCGGACCATGAAAAATATCTGGGGTGCGGATATAGCCATTGACCAAAGCATGCTTGACTTTATCAAAAATCCTGAAGACCATAAAAAGGCGAAGATCAACTTTGACCGTGCTTTATCAGGAGAATCTTTTACAGTTATTGAAGAGTACGGAGACACAGCACTCGAACGCCGGTGGTATGAAGATATTTACAATCCGGTCACTGACGAAAAAGGAATTGTCACCGGAATCGCGGTATTCCTGACAGACATTACGGCACGCAAACAGATGGAAGAGGAGATCAAAGAGAGTGAAGACAGGTTCAGGGAACTCTTCAATTCGATGCACAGCGGTGTTGCCATATACCGTGCTGTTGATGAAGGGACAGATTTTGTTTTTGTTGACTTCAACCACGGGGCAGAGATTATTGAGAACCTCAAAAAGAATGATGTAATTGGAAGGCGTGTCACTGATGCATTCCCGGGCGTAAAGGAGTTCGGGCTCCTGGAAGTATTCAGGAAAGTGTGGAAAACAGGAACACCGGAACACCTGCCTACCACCCTGTACAGGGATGAACGCATTGTGAGCTGGCGTGAGAATTTTGTGTACAGGCTTCCCTCAGGCGAAATTGTTGCCATCTACGATGATATAACAAAGGCAAAAAAAGCGGAGCGGGCCATAAAAGCAAGTGAAGCCAGGTACCACCAGTTATTTGAATCCTCACCGGTTTCAATATGGGAAGAGGATTTTTCGGAGGGAATGAAATATCTCGACAAACTGAGAAATTCCGGTGTTTCGAACTTCAGGAAATATTTTGATGACCACCCGGATGAGATTCTGCACCTCGCAGGAATGGCCAGGATTACTGATATAAATCAGGCAACACTTGACCTGATGAAGGCAAAGAGCAAGGAAGAGTTTATCCTCGGTCTCCCGGAGATTTTCACACCTGAATCAATAGAATTCTTTAAGGAGGAACTGATAACCATTGCCGAAGGCGGATTACGATTTAGAGGTGAATCAACACATAAAACCCTTTCCGGGGATGAGATTGATGTAATCCTGCAGATGGTGGTTGCACCGGGATCTGAAGAGAGCACAGGAAAGGTTTTAATTTCGCTT
>CAZPHR010000081.1:0-5402 GCA_964586475.1 uncultured Methanomicrobiaceae archaeon | reverse complement strand
TTTTTCCAGCCCCTCAAAAACCCAGCGGGATCTTCTACAAGCTGCGGGGAATTAATGATCTTTTTAGTGCTGATATACGTCGTCGCCCTCCTCTTCCAGATGATCCATGTGCATAACGACGTTGTGGGGAGTTTAATCGCCTCGGCAGGTGCCTGATGAAGTGCAGAATTCACCTTAAAAGAGAATCAAAAGAGCTGGAATACGAATTTTCTGAAGGAGAAAAACTCTCCGGGATGCTTCTTTCAATCGGACTCATCCCCGACACTGTAATTGTATTCAGGAACAATATTCCCGTCCCCGAGGATGAATACATAGAAGAAGGCGAATACCTGATAGCTGAAACAGCCTCAAGAGGCTAAAAAAAGTTAGTTTAAGAGATCCAGCTGTTGACGGTCTCTGAGTTTGCCTCGATCCATGCCGCAGCAGCATCCTCTTCTGAAGCTCCGCCTTCGATCTCGAGCATGACGCTGGACATATCGTCGGCGGTCCATGCGAACTTCTCTAAAATCGCGTAGACGCCCGGTTTATCCTCCGAAAGTCCGGTCCGTGCAAGAGTTCCAATGTATTCTTCGCCGCCGTAGATACCCTTCGGGTCCTCGAGGTACTTGAGGTCGTAGCGTGCAAACTTCCAGTGGGGTGTCCATCCTGTAACAACCACCCATTCCTCGTCCTTGTATGCCTTTGCAAGCTCTGCAGCCATACCTGCACTGCTGCTTGAAAGGAGCGTGTAGTCCAGACCGTAGTCCTCTATAGCCTGCTCGGTCTTCTGCATGATTCCTGCACCGGGCTCGATTCCTGTAATGGTATTGTCGAACTTGTCAGCAACATCGTTCATCTCTTCGATCGAGTCTATTGTAACATATGTGGGTACAACAAGACCAATTCTTGTTCCCTCCATGTTCTTTCCTACGAGAACAATGTCATCGCCGTATTTGTCCCAGTAGTTCGAGTGCGTTCCCGGAAGCCATGATGATACCGAGCAGTCGACCTGGCCGTCTGCAAGGGCCTGGTATAGGGGGCCTGCATCTACAGCGACAAGCTCAACATCATATCCGGCCTTCTCAAAGACCTGTTTCAGCACATTTGTGCTTGCAATCTCGGAGTCCCAGAGAACATAGCCGATGCTTACCTCTCCCATGCTTTCGGGTGCAGCCGTTGCAGCTGCGGTCTGTTCACCTGTCTGTGCCGTGTCGCTGCCAGTACACCCTGCAAAGAGCGTAAAGGCGAGCATTACCAGAAAAACCAGTCCTATTGCTTTAAATTTGCCTGACATAATCAGTCCTCGTTTTGTTTCGGCATAGAAGGGAAGGACGCCCTTGAAATATGCCCAAATTTGTCACAAAAAGGAAAATTTGTCCCTTTTATAAAATTATCTTTCCGACATTATAAAAGTGTATGGGTTTACCGCCCGGTGGTCTTCACAAGGTTCTGAGAGAGCCGGTCGAGTATTATTGCGATTATAACTATTGCAAGCCCTGCCTCAAATCCCATGCCGATATCGACCCTCTGGATTCCTATAAGCACATTGAGACCGAGACCTCCGGCACCGATCATCGAGGCGATTACCGTCATCGAGAGCGACAGCATAATACACTGGTTGATGCCCGCCATAATAGTCGGAAGTGCTACCGGCAGCTGAACCTTTATCAGCTTCTGGTTGGGTGTTGCGCCAAATGAGTCTGCCACTTCGTTGAGCTCCTTTGGAATCTGCCTGATGCCGAGATTTGTAAGCCGTATCGCCGGTGGCATTGCAAAGATGATTGTGGCAATCATTCCCGGAACATTTCCGAGCCCGAAGAATATCACCGCCGGAATAAGGTATACAAATGAGGGCATCGTCTGCATGAAATCCAGAAATGGTCTTAATATACTGTTAAACATCTCATTTCTTGAAGCGGTGATTCCAAGGGGGATTGCGATTATCAGTGCTACAAAAGCAGCTGAAATTACAAGGGCGAGCGTCTCCATCGCCTCTGGCCAGAGCCGCATGTTCTGGACGAGCAGGAGTCCTGCTGCGATAAGAACCGGCATCTTCAGGTCCCTGTCGGTGACGTACCATCCCGCAGCCGCGAGAATCAGGATGAGGATGAATGACGGGATGAAAAGCAGAATGTCCTGGATAGTTGAGACGAAGATGTCCAGGACAAAACTGATGGCGTCTAAAAGCCAGCCGAAGTATGTATCTATCCAGTCGACTATATACTCGGCTGCCTCACCTATCGGGATCTTGGGAAATATTGCATACGATTTATCGGCCATGATCACACCTCCATCCTCGAAAGGGCCGCAAGAACCGATCCCTTTATGATTATACCCTTAATCTTTTTGTCTTCATCAAGAACCGGGATTGGAATCGCTGAGTCGGCGACAAGGGGCATTATCTCTGATACAGGGGTATCGGGGCTGACTGCAGGGATATCTCTTTTGATAATGTCTTCAAGGCCAAGGCCCTTCTTTTTGGCCTCTGTGGCATCGTCGACGAGAATAAGACCCTCGTACTTCCTGTGCTTAGATACGGCGAATACACTTGATATCCCGTATTCCTCCATAAGGTGCAGGGCACTGTTCGGACCTGAGGATACCGAAACGAGCGGTTCGGGCCTCTTCCTAACATCCTGTGCCTAGAAGACCTGTGCCATATCGACATCCTCTACGAACTTTTCGACCTACCTCTACTCCGGATTTGTCAGGATATCCTCTGCTGTCCCTACCTGAACGACACATCCGTCCTTCATCAGTGCAATCCGGTCGCCGAGCTTTAAGGCCTCGTCAAGGTCGTGGCTTACGAAGATTATCGTCTTGTTCACCCGCTCCTGCAGGTCGAGGAGTTCATCCTGCATCTCCCTCCTTATCAGGGGATCCAGGGCACTGAAGGCCTCGTCCATCAGCAGAATGTCGTTGTCGCCGGCAAGAGCCCTTGCAAGCCCGACACGTTGCTGCATTCCCCCGCTGAGTTCGGACGGAAGGCTCATCCCGTATCCCGCAAGCCCGACAAGGTCTATTGCCTCTTTAGCCTTTTTGTGCCTATCTTCAACAGAAATCCCCTGTATCTCGAGAGGAAATGCTACATTGTCGAGGATCGTCCTGTGGGGCAGGAGTGCGAAGCTCTGGAATATCATACCGATCCTGTGCCTCCTAAACTCCCGCAGCTCTTCTTCGTTCATTTTGAGGATGTCGTCCCCGCCAATCAGGATTTGTCCTGATGAAGGCTCCACAAGGCGGTTTAAACATCTTAAAAGAGTTGATTTCCCACAACCTGAAAGGCCCATGAGGACGAAGATCTCGCCTTCATGTACATCGAATGAAACTTTGTTGAGGGCGACATTGTTCTGTGTCGCATCCAGTATCTCTTTCTTTGATCTGCCTTCCTTTAGCATCTCAAGGGCCTTCTCAGGTTTCGGCCCGAAAACTTTTACGAGATTCCTTACTTCAACCTTGATTTTTTTCCTGTCTTCTTCTGAATTATCCATATTTTGTCACCATGGGATAGTCCCGGCGGCTCTGTTACCTTTCCCTTATCTTTTTCATGTTAGGTAACTGTTTGCAATTCCTGCCATAATCGGTATTTTTGACAAAATGGATTCTTTAAATTAATATCTCATGTATTTGATAAAAAAGTGGCATCTAAAAATGCATCGATAAATTATGCTATGTTCTCCTTTTATGGATACAGGGGTAATGATCCCTCCAATCTTTTATATTGGTCAGATCCGGGAGTGAAGGCGGTCAAAAACAGAGTATTGGAGTTAATAATCTTTATTATAAATCCCTGTTTTGCCGGGGCAGGGTTCTTTTATGACTATTACATTATTTTTTCCCAAGATCGACCCTGCAATCCGGGTTTACACCCTGTTTTCTCAGTTTGAAGAGATATTTCTGGTGGTACTTCTCCGCCTCCCAGAAAGTCCCGAGCGGTTCGACTTCGGTCACGATCTTTTTCCCGCTGAACTTACCTGAGTCCTGAAGCTCCCTGATGTACTCTTCGGCCACCTTCTTCTGGCTCTCATTCGCGTAGAATATCGCCGACCTGTACTGTGTTCCGACATCCGGCCCCTGCCTGTCGGGTGTCGTCGGGTCGTGAATTCTAAAGAACTCCTCCAGGAGTTCACCGTATGATACAGCCGCCGGTGCGAATGTTACCTCGACTGCCTCTGCATGGGCTGTCATTCCGGTACAGACCTCTTCATATGTTGGATTTGAGGTAATTCCCCCTGTATATCCGACACGGGTTTTAACGATTCCCTTAAACTTCCCGAACGCCTCTTCGATATGCCAGAAACACCCTCCGGCAAATACTGCAGTCTCTTCTGTCATATTACCCATTGAGGGAATGCAGTATAATGAATGTATTGGTTGTTAATCCATAGTGGTAATTATCAGTTTTTTGCAAAAAGGAGGGAACCGGGGTTTTCAGACTATCCTGTCATCCCTTCACTCATCATCCTGTCTATCTTCAGGACTGCCGATGCCAGTGCGAAGATCAAAACTCCGTTTACGACAAGAATTCCGGCAATGACCATGGCCGGAATTATTCCCGGCAGGAACATCGATGCTCCAAAACCTATCGAGACGAAATTCAGGATTGTCTGTGTTATCAGCAGGTTTTTTAGAACGGGGGGCAGAGGGGCCTGTTCAGCCCCCGTCTTTCCGCGGCTAAAGAGTGCAGGTCCGAAACGCTTCCCGAGAAGAATCACACCTCCTGCAATGTTTAAAAACCCGATAAGCCCTGTCAGGGTTCCTGTGAGAATCCCCGGGACAACGCAGGAGTATATCCCCGTCCCTGCGAATACAACTCCGATTCCCATGAGTAGCCATGAACGCCTGTACTCCCCGGCAGGAGTCTCCCCCAGCGCCATCATCTGTATTGACATTACTACCATCAGGAGGCCCAGCTGGCCGTCGGGGGAGAATGGGATTATTCCAAGGTTAACCGGGATGAGCAGGAATCCCAAGAGCAGGAGCAGGAATCCCACAGGAATTATTATTGCGACCTGTACTGGGATGTCCGCTTCTGAAAAAAATGGTGTTCTCTTCTTCTTTAATCCGGACAGGTCCTCCTCCTTTGGATAGGTGATATTTGTCTTATGGAGGCAGAATGCAAGATAGAAGATGCACACTCCGTAGACCAGGAGAATTAATGCTGTAAATGTGTCCGCCGCTATCCCGGGAAGAAGTGTTATGATCCCGAGTAATGCTGATATAATGTATACAAAAGCACATGCAAGAGTCAGGTGCCTGAGGACTCCCGGGACTTTAAACCATTGCTTAGCTTTATCATGGGCAAAAAGGAGCTGAACGAGAAGAGAAATACCCCCGAAAAACAGCATGAGTCCTGCAAGAATCCTCACGAAATCCGAAAGAAAACCGGGGATGAAACATGCAGTCATTCCGGCTGTGGTAGT
>CAZPHR010000080.1:1883-5421 GCA_964586475.1 uncultured Methanomicrobiaceae archaeon | reverse complement strand
ATCTCTTTTCATCAATTTACATTTCAGTTCTCGGAAAGCAGAGAGGGCCGCGTGCAGGATGGTTTTTGGAAGCTCTAGGAAAGGAATTCGTTATTAAAAGACTTAATGAAGCGGTGGGAAAAGGTGCTCAGTAAGGGATGCAGGCAGTGCCATAAGGGCGCAAAGATGGTTCTTTTCATAACAGGACTCTGCGATAAGGAATGCTGGTACTGCCCGATATCCTACGAGAGAAAGAACAAAGACAGGACATTTGCCAACGACAGGCTTGTCGAAAAGCCCGAAGACGTCCTTGAAGAGGCACGAAATATGAGTGCACTCGGGACAGGCATCACGGGCGGAGAAGCCCTTCTTGAGACGGACCGCGTCATTTTTTTCGCAGACCTCCTTAAATCTGAGTTCGGTGACGAACACCACATTCACCTCTACACGGGGACTGCCCCTTCGAAGGAGAGATTAACCAGGCTTAAGGGTCTCGTGGACGAGATCAGATTCCACCCGCCGCACGAACTATGGAAAAATATCCTGGATACCCACTATATCAGGGCGATAAAGAATGCAAAAGAACTCGGGATGGAGGTAACAATAGAAGTGCCGTCCCTCCCGGGTCTTGAACATCTCATACCCGTTCTTCCGCTTCTTGACTACCTGAATATCAATGAACTCGAATGGAGCGAGACAAATGCCGCTGCAATGCGTGAGAGAGGACTCAGTCTAGAGGATGATTATCATAATGCTGTTCCCGGGGCAAAGGAATGGGCCAGAGAGCTTCTTGAGGCAGACGACAAAGTCCACTGGTGCTCTTCCACATTCAAAGACTCCGTCCAGCTTCGTGAGAGGCTTAAGAGAATCGCGGAGAATACAGCACGCCCGTTTGAAGAGGTAACCGAAGACGGCACGGTTGTATACGGACTCTGGAGGCCTGAAGGACCTGTTCCGGAAGACCTCGATGAAGAGCTTTATGAGACTTTCGAAGACAGAATTGAACTTGCATGGTGGCTTCTTACCGAATACCCCGATGACTTCCCCGGACAGAAAGAGATAATTGAACGCTATCCCAATAAGGGGATGATAGTAGAGGTGACACCTGTTTGAAGAAGCCCGGTGAAATAATAGAATCAGTTTATGAAAAAATTATTGTCAGGCAGTGCAGGCACATTCCTGAGCATATTGCAATAATCCAGGATGGCAACAGGAGATATGCAAAGGAGAAGGGCCTTGATGTTGCCATAGGCCACAGGATGGGAGCCAAAAAGACGAATGTGGTGTTTGAATGGGCAAGAGACATTGGCATCAGGCATATCACACTCTACTGCTTCTCGACCGAAAACTTCAACAGATCTGAATACGAGCAGAATGAACTGTTCACGCTCTTCACCGAAACAGCCGAAAATATCCTTGAAGACAAGAGGATTCACGAGAACAGAATACGGTTCCAGATGGTGGGCGACAGGAATCTCGTTCCAAAAGACCTTCTTAAAAAAATCGAAACTGTAGAAGAGATTACAAGAGACTACGATAATTTCACCATAAACTTCGCTCTTGCCTATGGCGGAAGAAACGAAATCGTCCATGCAACGAAATGCATCCTGGAAAAGATCGAAGACGGTATCCTGTCCCCGGATGATATATCAGAGGAATTGATCTATTCACATCTCTACCAGAAAATCGATATCCCGCCTGTCGATCTTATAATACGGACAGGAGATGATAAAAGAACTTCAAACTTCCTTCCATGGCTTGCAAACGGAAATGAATCCGCGGTATATTTCTGTGCTCCATACTGGCCGGTCTTCAGGAAGATCGACCTGCTCAGGGGAATAAGGGTATTCAGCAACAGGATAGATAATTCTCATTTCCCATAACGTCTTTTACGGGTCTGGTAATCACGCAGGGCTCTAAGAAGATCAATTTTTCTGAATTCATCCCAGTTTACATCGGTAAAGAACAGCTCAGAATAGACAGACTGCCATATCAGAAAGTCCGTCAGGTGGCTGCCACCCGTTTTAATAACAAGATCAGGTTCGTACCTGAATCTCAGGTATGACTCAATCATCTCCCCATCTACATCATCAGGATTCACTTTTTCCTGCGCCATATCCTTTATGCAACGGACGATCTCTTCCCTGCCGCTCATACCAATTACAACAAGGACGTCCGGGCCTTCACCCGATACTTCTTCCTCACCCGCACTGTAAACAACCAGTCGTGCAAATTTGGATATACTCTTTAATTTTTCCAGAAAAGGCTTCAATCCCCCGGGATTGTCGGTATCTACATGAAATGTCACATGACTGATACCCATCTCACAGCACCAGAATGCCACTTCAGTGGTTTTCTCCGGGGCATCGGCGACATCTTTTCCAGTCAGCATAAAACATACTGAATCAGGAGGATTTGAAATCCCCTTTTTCAGTCTGCTCTCATAATACCGCTTTATCAGCATGTCATTTGATGCCCCAAAGACATTCCAGTCGTTCGGTGTATGTCTGTGGTTAAGAGTCAACCACAAACTAACTAATTCTTTTTTCCTTTATTACATAAATATATACTAATTGAATCCGGAAAAAAAGGGATGAAATATGCTGTACTTTATCGGATTAGGACTCTTTGATGAGAAAGATATATCAATAAAGGGACTTGAGCGCATAAGAGAGTCGGACGAAATTTTTCTTGAGTCCTATACCTCGTGCCTTACAGGAACCAATATCCAGAATATGGAGCTTCTTTATGGGAAAAAAGTCACCATTCTCGGGCGCCATGATGTAGAGAACACCCCTGAAAAAATTCTCAAAGCGGCAGGTACAGGTGATGCTGTATTCCTTACCGGTGGCGACCCTATGGTCTCAACAACACACTCGGATCTGCGCATCCGTGCAAAACAGATGGGAATAGAAACAACCATTATTCACGCAGCTTCTATACAGAGTGCAGTCTGCGGGCTTTCGGGACTTCAGAACTACAGGTTCGGAAAATCATGCTCGGTGCCATATCCGGAGAAAGGATGGTTTCCGACAACTCCATTGAATACGATACTGAAGAACCTCGATGACAAACTGCATACGATTGTTTTCCTTGATATCAAACCGGACAGGTTCATGACTGTAAAAGAAGGAATAGAGATAATCGAACAGATGGCTGAAAAGGAGATTAAAGAACCGCCAACTCTCTATATCGGAATTGCGCGGGCGGGATCGGGAGAACCAGTGGTGATTGCAGGAAACGGGAATAAACTGAAATCAGCCGATTTCGGAGGACCCCTGCATATCCTGGTAGTTCCGGCAGAGCTTCACTTGATGGAACAGGAATACCTTGAGAATTTTGCAGGATTATGAAGATCGAGACCGCAGGTGAACTGCTCGGAGAAAGGATCGATTCCTCGGCCATATGCTCTCCAGAAGGTACTCCAATGCACAGGGCCGCAGAGGAGATTAATGAGATGGCATATGCCTATCTTTGTGACGGGGGCGAATTCCTGAAATCCGGAGACCAGGTCAATGCCCTTGCATCATATGCATACGGTCTGGGGTGGCTGGCAGCG
>CAZPHR010000080.1:0-1873 GCA_964586475.1 uncultured Methanomicrobiaceae archaeon | reverse complement strand
AAATCAGGAATTCATTTCAATACAATGCGATGAGGAGATCCCTGAATCCCTGCAAGAACACCTTCAGGAGAAGACAGGAAGATATCATCGCATGCTGGACTCAGCCATAAAAAGTGTCGTTCCGGCACCAGACACGGAATGTCCCTTATTTGCAGCAGCAGTGCGAATTATTGAAATGGCAGTGGAGCACCTTGAAACAGGGATAAAATTTGAAAGCGGGGATGAAAAAATAAGTCTCTCCTCTGCACTCCGGCATTTCAGCTATGGTTATGGCTGGCTTGATGCAGGAGTTCGAACAGGAATCCTTTCAATTGCCGGGGACAGGACATTGTTCACAATATAAACATAACCAGGATTATCTTTCACTGGTCACAGACCCTGTCAGCTTTCATTAAACCTTAAAGAGTTTATATTTAGCCGATCTAAACTTTTCAGGAGATTTGGATTAGTAATATGGAGAAAAGTCAATGGAAATGGCTTGCGGTTTCGATCGCATTCAGTTTAATTGTTCTTGCTATAGTCCTCTATTTTACCATAGATGACCAGACGATTACATACCTGCAGAAATTACAGCCTGAATTTCTGGTTGCTGCCCTTGTCCTGCATATGGCATCAATGTGTTTCTGGTCGATGAGGATTAAGATGATGTCCCTTTCACTGGGATACAAGGTGCCATTTCTCCACTGCCTGAATATGGTCTTTGCAAATCTCCTTATTGCAGCCGTAACCCCTTCACAGGCAGGAGGGGAGCCGGTAAGGATTCATGAACTATACAGGGCGGATGTCCCGCTGGGAGATGCCACCGCAATCGTAATCATGGAGAGGGTTCTCGACGGGATTCTACTTGGAATTATTGGAGGCGCTGCAATGTTTCTTCTATGGGTCGGTGCAGAGGAACTCGGGATGTCAATTACCCTGCCCCTCCTGTTTATGTGGCTGATGATCGTAGGATTTGTAGTTCTCTTCGCTTATTCTGTAAAAAATCCGGAATTTCTAAAACGCCTGATTAAGAAGGTATCAGGATGGTTCACAAAACGCTGGCATGCGGAGAAGATAGAGAAACTCACAAAAGGAATCGACGAAGAGGTAGACAACTTCAACTCAGCACTGAAGAACTACGTAAGTCACTCCAAAAGAGGACTGGTATGGGGAGCCTTTTTTACAGTATTATACTGGTTTTCCGAATTTTTCATCGCATCATTAATTCTTATGGGACTCGGGGAAGGGCCACACATCATCGAGTCGTTTGTCGCCCAGATCATAATTGCAATAATAATGATGATCCCGCTGACGCCAGGCAGCTCAGGTATTGCAGAGCTTTCGGCCACATCACTATACGCACTTTTCGTACCTTCGGCAATAGTGGGCATATTCGTAGTCCTCTGGAGACTTATCCTGTATTACTTCAACATCTTCCTTGGAATCTTCGGGACAGTTATCATAGTCAAACGTGAGGTTCTCAGGAAGGCAATTAAAGAGCAGTTTGCAAAAGCCGGCCACCTTAGGAAGGATTGATATTCTCTTTTTTTTATTTATTAGAGTAATCATTCAATTTTAATTTAAATTTGGGCATAAGCCCAGTATAAACTAATTTATCAACATCACTGAATTTGTAAGCGGGCATAAGCCCCTCCGGGGCAGCCCTCTGCTCAGTTTGCTCCGCGAACTTTCGCAAAGAAGAGAGACCAGCCTGGGCGCTACCCATCCGGGTTGCCCCGGCCGGGGGAACTCATAATTATGATCATTCATCTAAGGAACTTCAACAGGAACCGGAGTGATGCCTGCCCGTCCCGACGGCGACCATATCGCGATCAGGGAGAAGTTGAAGGGAGGGGGACTTAGTCTCTCTCCCTTCCAACAGTATAATAATTTA
>CAZPHR010000079.1:660-5602 GCA_964586475.1 uncultured Methanomicrobiaceae archaeon | reverse complement strand
AAAATCTGTTCCGCTGATGAGATCGCCTATCTTCTTTCTGGTATCCGTAGAATAGGACCTGCCGGTCGGATTCTGAAAGTTTGGAATTCCGTAGAAAAATTTTATCTTTTCATCTGATATGAGCTGTGCAAAAGAATTCAGGTCAGGTCCGGAGTCATTCATTTCCACGCTCCTGATCACAGGTTCATAGAGTGAAAATGCTTCGATTGCGCCGAGATAACCGGGACTTTCAATTCCGATCCTGTCATTTTTTTCTATGAATATCTTACCTATGATATCAAGGCACTGCTGGGACCCGTTGACGATCCTGATATTATCGGCCGATGCTGAGATTCCAAGGCGTTTACGGTATCTTTCAGCAATATATTCTCTTAAGGGGAGATATCCTTCTGTTGTTGTATACTGGAGTGCCTCTCGCCCCTCCTCCTCAAGAACAAAGACTGCTGAATCCTTTATCCCTTCAACATCTATAAGATTTGAATCCGGAAGTCCTCCGGCAAAGGATATTATTTCAGGGTCTGAGGATACGTCAAAGAGTTTTTTCAGGAACGATTCCGGTGCATTCCTCATCCTTGCAGCAAAACGGTAATCCATTAATTATTCTATTGTGTCCTGACTGCCTTAAATCCAGCCACCCTGCAGTCAGGTTTTTGTCACAGCGATCATATATATTTCCTGTATATGAGGCCGGAAAACTTTCTGCTCGAAAAATACCTTGGTAAATACGAGTTTTCAGCACCCTATCTCCTGTGTACATCAGACTGCCAGACGATGAGCGTCAGAGATCTTCTCTCACTTGAAGCAGGCGCTGAACAGAAACTTATGGATCTTGGTCTGGGTTATACCGAACCTCGTGGGCTGAAAGAGCTAAGGGAGGAGATATCAGGCCTTTATGAGAACATCTCCCCGGAGGAAACGATAACTTTTGCCGGCGCAGAGGAGGGGATATTTGTCTTCATGAACGCAGTTCTCTCCGCAGGAGATCATATTATAGTCCAGTTTCCTGCGTACCAGTCTCTATATGAGATTGCGATCTCAATAGGGTGCGAAGTCACCTTATGGGAGATGAACGAGGAGGATGGATGGCGCCCTGATCCGGGATTCCTTGAGCAAAACATAAAGAGCAACACCCGGGCGATTATATTAAACAGTCCTCATAATCCGACAGGATTCAATTTTTCAAAGGAGGATCTTGAATATATTGTTAATATTGCCGGAGAGAATGATCTGTTTCTCTTTTCGGACGAAGTCTACAGGATGCTGGAGTTTGATCCTGAAAAAAGGCTTCCTGCTGTGGCGGACATCTATAAAAAGGGCTTTTCACTCGGTGTTATGTCCAAGGCATTCGGTCTTGCAGGACTCAGGTCCGGATGGATCGCTACGAGGGATCAGGCTGCCCTTGAGGAGATTGCATCATTTAAGAATTACACTACCATCTGCACAAGTGCACCATCCGAGTACCTTGCAACAATTGCACTTAGAAACAGGGATCATATAATCGACCGGAATCTTGGGATCATCAGGAAAAACCTTGTCCTGCTGGATTCTTTCTTTGAAAATCATTCTGATCTGTTTGAGTGGATAAGGCCTGTTGCGGGTTCAATAGGTTTTGTCAAACTTAAAGACGGTCAGTCTGCAGAGTCCTTTTGCAGAAGGGTCGTGGATGAATCCGGGGTTTTGCTCCTTCCTTCATTTGTTTATGAATTTGGAGATTCACATTTCAGGGTCGGATTTGGAAGAGAGGATATGGAGGGGTCACTGGTCCGTTTTGAAGAATTAATTGAGAATAAACAAACAACTGGCATTTAATTTATCAATCCCGATCTTTTTTGTGTCAGGAGTCATCTTTTCCTGTATAAAGAAGCCATTGTGGATATTTTAAATCCCATATGATCGCAGCGAACCTTATGAAAAATACCAGAAGGATAGCGAAAACATCTCCCAGAATGATATCGGGAAGATATGTTATCCACAGGATATAGAAGATTCCGCCAAGGAGTATCGGTGTTGCATAAAGTTCCTGCTTTAATATCAGGTTTGGATTCCCTGTTAACAGATCCCGGATCATTCCTCCTGTAATTCCTGTTATTATACCCATTATTATGGCAACTGTCGGGGTGAAACCGTATGCCAGTGTTTTGTCTATCGCCTGGACGTTAAAGATTGCCACACCCAGTCCGTCAAAGATTAACAGTGTCTTATATGAACTCCATAATGGTTTTGCAAGAAAAAATGCAATAATCGCAGCTCCCAGCGCGATCGCGATGAACAGGTTGTTTATTGTCCAGAATACCGGAATGTCAAGGATCAGGTCTCTTACTGTACCCCCGCCAAGGGCCGTAATCACCCCGATTATCACTATACCCAGGAGATCCATTCCCTTCTTTGCACCAGCCAGGACTCCTGTGATAGAAAAAACCGCTATGCCAATTACGCCCATGATGTAATACCATGTGTCAAAGGGCAGAATGTCCATGTATATTAAAATGGGCCGGATGAAGTATTAATTTTGCCTGAAGCTCCCGATTTTCCGGCTTTTCTAAATTATGGAGAGTTTTCAGGGGCACTTATACTAATAAATATAATAGATAAAAACAATAGTATATAAACTGGAGTTGAAATTTCTGGCATATAATAATAACAACGATGGAGAAGCGATAATAAGAGTCAGACTTCCCAATCAGAGGAAGAGAGAGATGTTTGCGACGGCAGATCTTATGCTTGGAGCAAATCATATTCGCGTAAGGTGTTTTGACGGCGTTACAAGAACCGGGCGAATCAAAGGAAAGATCAAGAAGCGTGTCTGGATCCGTGAGGGCGATGTTCTTATCGTCGTCCCGTGGGATTTCCAGGACGAAAAATGCGATATTATATACAGATATACCCGGCCGCAGGTTGAGTGGCTGAGAAAAAATAATTATCTTTGAATCCGGATTAAATTATAAACTCTCTATTTTTATTGTGTATTCCTTTATTACGAGTCTTTCCACTCCGCCGAGCGTATAGGTTCCCGCAGGTCCTTCGGTGAATCCGGAATCAACAACTGAATCTCCGGGAAGGTAATTTCTCCATGCAACAGAGTAGTCATCATCGGGATCGGGAACATAGGTGACCGTGACCGTTCTCTGAATGCCGCCATAATCGATATCTGTTGTAACAGGCTGTGTTTTCATGCTCATCTGAACAGTCCCTATACCGGTTTCATAATATTTCCTGTCGGCGTTCAGGTAAATCAGGTACATTACGAGAGTATTTTCATCAGTATCATAGAACCATCGTGGTTCAGCCACCATTACCGATCCGTCCTGGAATCTTTCCCTCCTCATTACAGCCCCGTTCATAAGGGTAAGAACAGCATTTCCCTCACCTGATTCATATTGTATCTCCCCTGGAAGGTAATTTATTGATGGCGCAGGTAACCCGGCGGCGTCAAAATAATCGATAGTAAACTGCTGGAGTGATGAGGCTGAATCTATCGTACTTAGTGTTCCTCCGGATACCTTTACTGTCGAATCGCGGTATGGAACATTGCTGAAAGTCAGGATTTTCATATCGTTCTGGATTGCAATCATTGCCTGCTCCATACTTCTTTCATCCGAACTGATCTGTGTTTCAAGGAGCATCGGGTAGCCGACAAGGGATATCATTGCAATCCCTGTAAGGACTATTGTAAACATTATTAAAAATCCGATGGCTTCGGATATCCCCTGTTCATCTCTGTTTTTCCGTATCATCTTCATACTCCTCTTGAATCGTATATAATTCTGTTAATGCCGCTTCCTGTGGTGTTTCCCGTTACAGCCTTTGTCGCACCGATTCCTGCAATTGAGATTGTGCTTTTTGTGTACCCGTCGGTTACAATGATACGCTGCGCAGCACCAATAGCCGTCGGGTCCATCTTTACAGTATATTCATCATTTGCAACGTCATCGGGCAGGTCGAATGATGTTACAATACGTCCGTTTCCCGGAGATACGACATAAAGGTCAACAATTCTTGCACTGACTCCGTTCCCGATATCGACGAATGCATGATACTTCAGATTTTCTGCAGGACCTTCAATAATCACAGAATTGGTTAGGATTGTAAGCACTATCATCATTACAACAAGAACAGCGGTAACGTTCAGGTACTCTATGACAGTGCTTATTGCCTCGTCCTTCTCTCTTGTCCCGGAAACGGTTATATCAGAGTTTTTTAGCGAGCCAGTATGTCTCATTGTATTTCGTCACCCCGTTGTTGAAATGGATTTCAATTTCATCATAATTATAATAAATATCAGTATACCTGTCGGCCCGGATGTCATAGTAAATGACTGCGTTCATCCTGTCCATGGAGATGGCGTAAATGTCCTGTTCAAGAGTCAGTGAGTCTCCTTCTCTTGCAATATCGATCACCGCCTCACGGACTTCAGAGATCTCATTCTTTGGAAACTCAATAACCGCTTCAGATGTGGTCTGGCCTACAGTAACCGACTGGTTGACAATAATTGCAAGGAAGAAGAGCGCGACACTGATAATAAATCCCATCAGCACAATCCACATACATTTTATACGCTATTCCTATCTTTATTCTCTCCATAATCTCACCTCTACCCTGAATATTCTTTCAATTGCACCGCTTTCGACAAGTATGAGCCGGCCAGTACTTATGGAGGGCTGCCGGGAGATCTCGCTTCCGCTGTCTCCCAGTGCATAACTCCTTATTGAACCCGTACCGATGTCCCTGTAATAGACAGTGGCATTGTACCTGATGGAATCTATGATCTCCGTCGATCCCGTCCCTTCTTTCAGCTCCTCTTCGAAGGCTGTTTTAAACTCTGTTCTCGCCGCTACAGCATCCTCACCCCCGTTGCTGACCTTTTCAGCAAGATCTTTCAGGGTGCTCTCCTCCCCGTAATTATCCGGGGTATCGAGCATTAGCAGTGCATCGCTTCCGAGCT
>CAZPHR010000079.1:0-650 GCA_964586475.1 uncultured Methanomicrobiaceae archaeon | reverse complement strand
GATATGTGCATCTCCCGGAGTATATACATTGAGTGAACCCACGATGATAAAGGCCGTTGCCATCATAATCAGCCCTGCAACGAGCCCCTCTATTGTAAAAAGCTGTCCTGAATCGTTTGATATCACCATATCAGGACCTCCACCGCACCCTCTCTCAGGGAGGGTTCAGTCATGTAATCATAACCGTATCCATAGGGGACATCTCCGGAAAAGTAGTAATGCTCCATGCTTTCGTCAGGTTTGAATGTATAGGTCATATTGAAAGCAAGGTTAAGGGAGGAACCGATCTCATTTGAGAACATCAGCGGAGGGTAAATCTCATACCTCAGTATATTTGCATCTTTTATTTCGACCGGTCCCTGCATCGTGTTCTGGACACCGTCAATGAAGAAACGATATGTGTCGTTGTCGTATTCACTATATAAAAGCGGGATTTCGGTCCCATCTTTTTTAAGCCTGATCTTTGTAAGAATGACCGATTGTACATCAGATTCGTTTAGAGAACTGGAAAAATTAAAGATAGTAATCGTTGCAGGCTCATTCTGGGGCATGAACCTGTATGCCTCGTCAACTGATTTATTCTGGAGTTCGTTGTAATCGAATGTTAAAGAAAATCCTGAATATATCCTGGGGTTTACTGCTGTGATGGT
>CAZPHR010000078.1:837-5605 GCA_964586475.1 uncultured Methanomicrobiaceae archaeon | reverse complement strand
TCTGGTGGTATCTACCTCTTTGGAGGATTTTTAGCATCCTCCGGTGTCTTAACATCCGGCCTGATATGTGTTATTGGGAAGCACTGGTACATCTCACAGGCACACGTGGGGCATTTACGGAGATCCTGTCCTGTGTCGTTAATTTCAAATTCAAAACCACAGTCGACACATACATATTTTCCCGGACCTACCTTATCGCCCGCCTTCACTTTTTTTGCTTCAGTCATAAATCTGTACCTCAGACTTTGATTGAGGTACATTCTATTTATTCTTTTTTACAAAAAAACCAGATTTAAATAATTGAAAGTTTTATGAGGAGATATGGCAGCAAAGATAATCGCCCTGATGGGAAGCCCTCTTCCAGAAGGAAATACCGGAGTTCTGTTGAATGAAGCGATCAGGGGCGCAAAGGATGCAGGATGCAGTGTTGCCCGGGTAAACGTCTGCGACCTGAATTTTTCCGGGTGCATGGAATATTATTACTGTGAAGAGAACGAATCCTGCTACATTAATGATGAATTCTCTCCTTTCCTCAAACGCTTTCAGACAATGGACGGATTAATCATTGCAACCCCTGTAATGACAATGGGAATTCCTGGTCAGCTAAAATCGTTTATGGACCGTTTTCAGGTATATTTCATGGCGAAATATAAAAGAAATCAGTCATTTATCTCTGAAGAACAGAAGAAATGGAGAAAGACACTTCTTCTTTCAATAGGCGGGATGGACATAGAAAATGACTTCGACGGGATTAAATTAACCACTCATGCCTTCTGCGATATTATCGACTGCCCGTATTTTAGAGGGGTCTTCCGGAACAATATGGATGAAATAAAAGATATTGCCTCAAAACCGGAAATTCTTGAATCTGCATACGGGAAAAGCTTCGAGATGTGTAAGGGAATTATTGAGAATAAAGAGAAGTATTCTTAGATTAAACCCCGCTCCTTAAAACTTACATAACCTCTTTTTGCAGTAATTATGTGATCCAGAACGCTTATCCCCAGGATCTCTGCGGCCTCACACAATCTCTTTGTGATATCAATATCCTGAACAGAAGGCTCCGGACTTCCTGAAGGGTGGTTATGAACAAACAAAACTGATGCCGCCCTGTCGGTAATAGCATCGGCAAAAACCTCTCTTGGATGGACCGGACTGTGATTCAAAAGCCCGACTGTGACCACTCTCTGCTCGATCAGTTCACCCGCCCCGTTTAGCGTAATACAGATGAAATATTCCTGTTTTTTTAATTTCAGGTAATCAACCAGCGGAAGAACATCAGAGGGTTTTTCGATTTTATAATGGCTTCCCCCCGAATACCTTCTTGAAAGCTCAAAGGCTGCAACAAGTTGTGAGGCCTTTGTCGTCCCGACCCCCCCTATGGCAAGAAAATCTTCATATGAAGGACTCCCCCTGCGATTTTCAAGTATCTTTTCGATATCTGCCGATATTGCATTTACATCCCTGCCCGGAATTCCGCGTCCGATAATCGCTGCAATCAGTTCGGTGTTGGAAAGGTTCTCAACGCCAAGTCTTGCAATCTTTTCCCTGGGGCGATCCACATTACGGATCTCCCTGAGTGGTTTCATCGCTCCCCTCTTCACCACAATAATTTTGTTTTATTGCCACAGGAAGATTAATGCAGTGGTTTCTTTTTGACTGACAAATTAAGCTTGGTTCGACAATTGTCGATTATAAGTTCGACCGACAGTATTTTATCAATTTACACTATTAATTATGTATAATACCTGAGGGGGTATGATAACATCACCGTGAATAAAAATACGCAAATTACCAACGAATACATACCTGCAGCCGAATACAGGGAATTGTCCAATATGGGCGAATATAATGCCGCCTACGACAGGTTCATGGACAGCCCTGAAAAATTCTGGTCTGAAATTGCCGGAGAGCTCGACTGGTTCAAAGAATGGGACGAAGTTCTTGAATGGAATCACCCCAAAGCAAAATGGTTCACAGGTGCAAAATGCAATATTACCCACAACTGTCTTGACCGGCATCTCAACACTGAAAAGAGAAATAAGGTAGCCCTCATCTGGAAGGGAGATGAAGGCAGCGAACGAATTATGACCTACAGGCAGCTATTCAGGGAGGTCTGCAGGTTTGCAAACGGACTGAAAAATCTTGGAGCCAGGAAGGGAGACCGCATATGCATCTATATGCCAAATATCCCCGAACAAGTCATAGCCATGCTTGCATGTGCCAGAATCGGTGCAGTGCACAATGTTGTGTTTGCAGGATTTGGAACAGAGTCGCTGCACTCGAGAATCAGGGACTCGCAATCCAGGTTTGTCATCACATCGGATGCAAGCTTCAGGAGAGGAAAGAGAATCGACCTGAAATCGATCGTTGATGAGGCAATCGTTCACACCTCAGTTGAAAAAGTTATTGTTCACAGGAGAACGAGGCCAAGAACCGAACTCTACACGGAGATCGAGATCGATTTCTATGACCTCATGAAAGAGAGGAAGAACTTCATCGAACCCGAGGTAATGGATTCGGAAGACCCGTTGTTTATCCTCTATACCAGCGGAACGACAGGCAGTGCCAAAGGTATTCTCCATACCTGCGGAGGATATATGGTCGGGACTTATTATACCTGTAAATATGTCCTGGATATGAAGGATACGGATGTCCACTGGTGTTCAGCCGATCCGGGGTGGATTACCGGACACAGTTACATTGTATATGGCCCCCTGCTCTTTGGAACGACAATCCTTATAAGCGAGACAACCCCGGATTATCCCGATGCAGGAGTCTGGTGGGATATGATTGAGGATTTCGGAGTTACAATATTCTACACCGCACCTACTGCCATCAGGATGTTTATGAAGTATGGAAACAAATGGCCGGACAAGTACAATCTGGATTCTCTCAGGATTCTGGGATCTGTAGGTGAACCCCTGAATCCCGAGGCCTTTGAATGGTTCTATAAAACAATTGGAAAGAACAGGACGCCGGTCCTTGATACCTGGTGGCAGACAGAAACGGGAATGCACATGATAACCACACCTGTCGGCGAAAAGATGAAGCCCGGATACGCAGGAAAGCCAATACCCGGCGTAATTGCCGATGTTGTCGACAGTGAAGGAAATCCCAAAGAAGCAGGTGAGACCGGACTTCTTGTAATAAAGTACCCGTGGCCTTCAATGATGAGGACAGTATGGGGCAATGAAGAAAGATACAGCCAGTACTGGAATCAGATCCGTGACTATTTCATGGTGGATGATCTTGCTGTCAAAGATCATGAAGGGTATATACAGGTTATCGGAAGATCGGATGATGTCATAATCATCGCAGGACACAACCTTGGTACGGCAGAGGTTGAATCAGCACTGGTTGAACACCAGGCCGTTGCCGAGGCTGCAGTAATCGGTCTTCCGGACGTTCTCAAGGGCAATATTATCAAGGCATTCGTTACCCTTATCGACGGGTATACAGGCAGTGACAAACTCGTAAACGAGCTCACATATCATGTGAGGATGACTCTCGGTCCTATCGCCATGCCCTCTGAGATTAAATTTGTCGAATCACTTCCAAAAACCAGAAGCGGAAAGATAATGAGGCGTGTCCTTAAGGCCCAGGAGATGGGAGTTGATCCAGGCGATCTCTCAACTATGGAAGATTAAGCACCTTCACCTTTTTTTACATGCCCGCATCAGATAAATATTATTAAGCTCTATTATGAAATCAGAGCAATAAAGGAGAGATTTTTATGACAACCAAAGACAATGCAGCAGAAGCTTATGCAGGCGAATCACAGGCAAACAGGAAGTACAAAATATTTTCAGAGAAAGCAGATGCAGAAGGTTATTCCAATGTGGCAAAGCTCTTTCGGGCGGCATCTGAAGCCGAGGCAATTCATGCAAAAAGGCTCCTCTTCCTCCTGCAGGAGGTAAATTCCACTGAAGACAATCTGAAAAAATCCATTGAAGGGGAAAAATCGGAATACACCACAATGTACCCCTCCTTTATCAAATTGGCTGAATCAGAAAATGACTCAGAGGCAGTTACTATCTTCACCCATGCCATGAAAGCCGAAGAGGTTCATGCGGCAAATTACACCAAAGCGCTTCAGGCTATCTCCAATGATGATGATCTGGAAATCTCCAAAGTCCTTTTATGCCCGGTCTGCGGAAACATAGAGTTCGATTCAGCACCCGAGAAATGCCCGATATGTGGTGTTCCGGGAAGAATGTTTAGAGAGATCGAATAAGCAAAACGGAGGGGGCATTCCCATGACCCCCTGAACCATTTTCCACATAACACATTTAAATAAATTGATGAAAATAGCAGTTACTATGCCGGACGTTAAAGTTTATTCAACCAGCCAGTGCCAGTACTGCCGTCTGTTAAAGGCATTTCTCGACAAACAGGGGATAAAATACCAGAATATTGATGTGGGAGAGGATATAGATGCTGCAAAAGAAATGGTTGAGATCTCGGGCCAGTATGCCGTACCCGTAACTGTTGTGGATGACGAGATTATTATTGGTTATGACATCAGGAGACTGAACAAACTATTCGGTAATGCAGGGGATAAAGGAGATATTGATGTGATTATTCTTGGCGGGGGGCCTGCAGGACTTACCGCAGCTGCATATGCGGCAAGAAAGATGCTGAAGTGCATGATAATTACTGAAGTTATTGGCGGACAGGCACTTGAATCGTGGGCTATTGAGAATTATATGGGATTCCGGATGATTTCCGGAGGTTTCCGAATGAATTCCTGAGGGTACGGAGCCAT
>CAZPHR010000078.1:0-827 GCA_964586475.1 uncultured Methanomicrobiaceae archaeon | reverse complement strand
ATTTTGAGTCTCAGGACGTTTTAAAGTCGGCATATATTGATATTGAAATAGACAAAGCTGCAGGGATCGAAGAGAAAAACGGGAAATTTATCGTAACCACCGCCTCTGAAGAGAAATTTGAAGCAGGTGCCGTAATTATTGCAACAGGTGTAAAGCCAAGGTGGCTTGGAATCCCTGATGAAGATAAATACATCGGACACGGGATAAGCATATGCTCGACATGTGACGGGCCGCTGTTCCGGGATAAGGTAGTCACTATTGTCGGCGGAGGCAACTACGCTCTTACAACTGCAATAGAGATGAGCGGTCTTGCAAAACAGGTAAACCTCATTGTCAGGAGTAAAATCAGGGCTGATGAGATATATCTCCGGCAGTATGAGGGAATCGGGAATATTAACACCTATACAAATTACGTAGTATCGGCACTTAAGGGAAACAATATGCTTGAAGGGATAACAATCCGGGAAAGAGATAGAAATGAAGAAAATGAGCTTGATACAGACGGCCTGTTTCTGGCAATAGGCCATGATCCAAATACAGGATTTGTAAAGGGTTTCATAGATCTCAATGAAAAAGGCGAGATTATTACAGACAATAACGGAAGAACTTCACGCAAAGGAGTATTTGCCGCAGGAGACGTTGCCGATGTTGAGAGCAAGCAGGTGATAATCGCTTCAGGTGAAGGAGCAAAGGCGGCTCTTTCTGCTTATGCCTGGCTGATGAATAAATAAAGTTCTTGAATATTTATAAACAAAAAAGGGAGACTATGCCCCCGATTAATCTCTGATGAATCAGGATAAAGAAATATCTTTACAGAATGAATAAAC
>CAZPHR010000077.1:1744-5653 GCA_964586475.1 uncultured Methanomicrobiaceae archaeon | reverse complement strand
CACCGAGGACGAAACATCCGGCGGTGAGCGCTCCGTTCGGGAGCAGGACTGCAATAACAATTGCAAGCACGACGACAAACACAGCGATTGCACGGTACTGCTGGTTCAGATAAACCATAGCACCGGTGTGGATTGCCGCAGTGATCTTTTGTACGACCTCATTGCCCTCGCCCTCTTTCCTGACACACATAAACGAGTATCCGGCAAAGATAAGACCGATCAGGGCACATACAGGTGCAAGATAGATCAACATATCCATAATACTTACCAACTATCCCTGGAATAATCTGGTGTGATATTCCCGAGTATCATTTCCTATTAATTTTGGTTTTTATAATAAAAATAATCCGTTTTTTATCGACCAACTATTACATGACATTCGTCATCTGACGAAAACAGACATAAGAAAAAACCCATTTTCTGGAGAATTCAATCTTTTTTAAATTACGGTTTTGGAGGAACGCATAAAAAGCCAATAATATATCAACTTCAAACACCGCTCCCCCGGTATTAAATAAAAGGGAGCGGGTTTAACCGGAATTACTCCTGAAAACTACTCGAAAAGGCAAGCAGGGTTTTGCCTTGACCGTCGCTTAATGTCAGAACGCCTCCGTTTACCAGATATCCTGCAGTCTCCCCGAGAAGTGTCAGATACCGTGATTCCATATCCATCCTTCCTTCGCAGTACATCTCCGTCATCCCGATCATCCCGAAGCTGAGAGCGCCCGCATCACCCAGCTCGTAATCCCCGAAGTAGCTGTTGCAGCCGGCATTGCCGCCTGCCCGGCCGTCCTCCAGTTCAAGTGTAATTTCAGTACCTGCAGGCACTGAAACCACAGACCCTTCACCGTCATCATATGATATGAGTGTCCACAGGGTGCCCTCCGGTGATGACGGGATATTCATAAACGAGAGGATCGCGACACCATTTTCGTTCAGCAGGAACAGACTGTCCCCGTCGACATAGGCAGCGGACACCTGACCGAATTTATCCAGGTATTTCGATTCAAGCTTCATCAAATCGCCATTGGCACATGCCATTTTTGTCGACCCTATAAGGCCGATTCCAAGCCCGCCGTTTTCAAGTGAATAATCGGCAAAATAGTTATTACAGCCGGAATTGCCGTACAGTTGCCCGTCTTTACCGAATGTCAGGGTGACATCCGCACCTTCGGGGATTTCCTCAATCGAGCTTCTTTCAGGATCTACATAGAGATGCCATGTACACCCGGTAACATCCCCAGGACCTGCCATATAGCCGGGATGAAGCAGTTCATGTTTCTCCCCGGAATCTACGAACACGAGCATCTCCTCACCATCCGGACCCGTAAACACGAGCTTTTCGTCCATAAGATATGCCTGACTTACATTGCCCAGGTGCTCAAGAAACCGGTCTTCAACCTCCATTCTGTTCCCGTCAAGGCACGCCATCGTTGTCCTCGTCGGAATTCCTATCGAGATCGCGCCATTGTCGAGGGTATATGGTGCAGAGTACATGTTGCAGCCGGCAGATCCTCCAATCAGACAGGGATTAATGCATTCGAGATCAGCTTCGACTCCTTCCGGTACATATACCGGCCCGTCATCAGTCACATAGTATTCAAGAATCCAGACGGCTGACTGGATATCAGACTGCTCTGCAGGAACTTTTTCAGCACTTTGCGGAGAGCTGCCCGTACAGCCGGAAGCAAGAACAAGTAAGAGTCCGGTCAGTGCGATACAGGCACATAACAGCTTTACATTAAATTTTCTGGAAATTTTCAGACCCCCTGTTAATTCTAAGAAGGTGAGGGGAGTATATAATGGATCCGCAGGTCCTGTTCAATTGTTTTCCGTTAATTTCTCTCCGGAATATTTTCTTTTCAATATCATCCTGATGATAAAGTGAATTAACGGGATCAGGAGAAACAGCCAGGTCGAGCCATCAGCCGAGACCAGCTTCGCCAAGGCGATCACAGTAATGAATCTAAAGGGTCAGGAAAGCCCCCTGCCGATTGCTGATACATATCCCTCCATGGAGATACCACCTTCAGAGAGAAGTCTGCCACCCCCTGCGGCATAAACCCAGGAGAATGTTGTTAAAAGCCCAATCATGAAGAGATTTCCGGCATAGAATGTGACCGCCAGCGGGTACTCCGAATACGAGCCCACAAGATCCGTTGTAAAGGGAATCAGAGCCACGAAGAAGAGGGTTACTACATTGAGCCATACGTAAACACCATCGACATGTCTGATATAACTGACCTGCCTGTGATGTGCCATCCAGAATGTTATCAGCACAAAGAAAGCGATGGCATAATGTAGGATCTGGGGAAATGTCACCGAGAGTGCAGCAGCAAACGAGTCCCCGGATCCGAGGGGAGGAAGCTCCTCGACATCTATTGTAAGTACCGCAAGCGTCAGGGCGATTGCATATATACCGTCTGTGAGCGCCTCAACCCTGTTTTTACTCAGAACCCTGACCCTTTCAGTCATCCCTGCACCTTATATCCCCGCATTTCTTCATATGTCCAATAGTCCTTTCGGTAAATTCCTTCGTATCATAAAAATATTCCCTGCAGAGCAGAAATATTCTTGCCGCATCGCCAAGAGCCCGGTGACTTTTAAACAGGTGCCTCTTTTTTCCCGGGATACTGTAGCTGAAATTCGAGGAGACTATCTCATCTTTTTCGACCTTGAAATTGTGTGCAACCGAAAGCTTGTCAAGCGACGGAAGTGACGAAATCGCAGGACATTCCTTCTTTACAATCCTCTGGAAATCATGAAGAGCATACCCGGATATATCATATGCTGCTCTTTTGAAGATCTCTTTCTCCATTGAGTCTGAAAAGAACCAGAAAGACGAAATCTCATACTCCTTCTCAAGATCCTTCATATAATTCCTGACAGACCGGTGAACCTCTCCTGATATTGAAAAACCCCGCCTGATATCCTCTTTATCAGCCCTGTGCCTCCGGTCATATTCAAGGTTATAGCATTCCCTTGCCTGGTTGATCAGGGAGACGGAAGTACCTGTTTTAACTCCGTTCTCATCGGTGACATTCTTTCGGACCACGAGATCGATATCATGGACGAATTTCTTCTGCCTGTACCAGACCCTGTCATCGTCCGGATCATAGAGGACGACTCCTATCTCGGTCGGAATAGTTATCTGGCTTCCTCTCATCCCGTAGACCTGACCGGCCTCAAAATCAAGCATTGCGGAACAAACCAGATGACCACCTCATAAATAATTATAATCGGGGGAAAGAAAAAACTCCCCTACAGATTTTCAAGAATATCCTGGTAACTCTCAACGGTCTTTTGGTAGCTTCCCATTATCTTTGCCGCGACAAGGGGATAGATTAGAGGATCAATCTCAACCGCTTTGTTGTAGGCCTCCACAGCCTTCCTGTTGGATTCAAATGAGGTCGCAGGATATTTTTCAACCCTCGCAGAGGGATCTTTACCAAGATCTGCATATAGATCGACGAGCTGCCCCTGCTCATACATGGATTTGAAGAGGTAGGCATCGCCAAGACCGATCCATGCATCCGTATTCTCCGGCTCGAGCTTTGTCATCCTGTCAAAACAGTCAATGGCCTCATCATACCTCTGTAACTTTATCAGTACCACTCCCTGCCTGTAAAGAATGCCTGTATCATCAGGATTTGCATTGTAATTACGGCCATAATACTTCTCAAGCATACTGTAAGAATCGACTGCCTCACTGGTATTTCCTGATTTCATGCTCAGGACGGCAAGACTGTTCCAGTCCTCGGGAGATGCTCCGGAGGGATTTTCATACACTATCTCCCTTTGCAGCATCAGTGCATCTTCAAGGTTCCCGGCCCTGGTAAGTAACTTCACCTTAACCGATAGAGCATCCTTGTTATACGGGGAATCCTCCAAAACCCAGTCGCACATGGA
>CAZPHR010000077.1:0-1689 GCA_964586475.1 uncultured Methanomicrobiaceae archaeon | reverse complement strand
TTTCCCGAATCGAGGAAGTTCTCTGCCAGTCCCACCCCGATACCGGCCTTAAGGTCCGGATTTGCAGAAAGAAGAGCCGGAACCAGAATTATAACAGTGATAATTACAGCAATGGCCAGAAGTATTTGCCAGACCTTCATGCGAATAATTTAACAATAAAATAAATATTTTATTCTATTTTGCTCATGCAAACAGGAAAGTAAAAAAGTATCGGGGAATATTCTTAATTATGAGGCGTGATCACACCGGGGACGGTCTCACCGGGCTTGAAATGATAATCACAATCGCAATCATTCTTTTCTTTATGTATGTCGCATTTTCTGCAATATTCGGAGCAGTGGGAGGTGCTGATAAGAAGGAGGGAGGGATTATCGCTGGTTCTGTTGGCGGGGAATCGAACATCATGGTAACCGGCGGGACATCTAACGGCGTACAGGATACCGGGGGAGCCATAATGGGTATCAGCCTCACCTGTGAAGACCCGGACCCTTCGGTGATGGGGAGCTGCCTTATTCCGGTAAGACTCCTGACCGGGAGCATGGGTTCGGTTGATATGAGCACAGCGAAGTTAACATTCGAATACGGACATGATACAGAGACCCCTGCCTTTACAACAGGTACATCAGTCGGTAAGCCTTCATGGACAATTGCGGACAGGAGCCACATAATTCCGGTGATGCAGGCGGATGAAGACATATATCTTGAACCAAATGAGATATTCACGCTCCTGATATATCCAGGAAACCCTGTCCCGGCGGAGAAAAAGTTCTCGATTACCATCTCACCTGAAAACGCCGCCCCTCTGGAATTGATCTACATGGTTCCTCCGTCGATTCGAAAACAGAGAATCGTTGAGCTGATGCCGGGATGAAGATATGAAAATTTTCTTTGGAAAAGAGGAAAAAATCGCGATAATCCTCCTGCTGGCAGTCATAGCAGTATCCCTTGTGCTGTTCATGGTCATTGATTCTGCAGGAAAGGAGAGCTTTGCATCTCCATACAGCTCCTCAGCCGGAGAGGGGGATCTGGTCATCTTCAGGGGGCCGGCGGATGAGATAATATTTACCAAAACAGGCGGCCACATTATCGTAAAATCCGGCAACACCGGCATATTCCTCAGAAACGCTGCTTCACAGGATGTATTGCCCGAAACCGGAATGATTATTCATGCAACAGGAACTGTTGAAAATTATATGGGAGAGATGGAGATTTACGTATCTGATCCGGCCGATGCCGTATTCATAAACACAACCTCCCAAAAATAAAAGAAAATTCAGCTGAAGAGATCGTCGTCGTCGCGGGTGAGGACTGAGGACTTTTTCGCTCTCTCTTCGGCCTTTGGTTTTTCTTCGGGGATCTCCCTTTCAGGTTCGGCTTCTTCGGGCACAGCTCTCTCACCCCTGTCCGGCACAAGCTCTCTTTCGGGCATCTCCGGAAGTTGATCCGAATCAGGGAACAGTCCGCCGTCCGCAGGACTGTCCTTTCCCCTCTGGTCGGTATAGCCAAATCCGGTATAAAACGGATCTTCATCCAGCCTGCTGCCCTTCTTCTTTATTGATCCCTTTTCAGGCCCGGTTTTTGAGACTTCCGGCGACTTCCCTTCGAAGAGTTCATCGGCTTCATCATCTGAGAAAAAGGATCTCCTTTCAGGACGTTGTTCGGTCTTTTTCCCTATAACCGGCCTGTCTT
>CAZPHR010000076.1:0-5876 GCA_964586475.1 uncultured Methanomicrobiaceae archaeon | reverse complement strand
AATGAATGGGGTATTCCGACCTTCTATCTCCAGTCGCTTGCATATGAATTTGCAACAAAACTCGAAAAGAAGGGCTACCGTGTACCTGACCTCGCAATCGCCGGCGGATTCGCTGACGAGGCAAACGCCTTCAAGGCACTCTGCATGGGTGCACCGTACTTCAAGGCAGTCTGCATGGGCCGTGGCCTTATGATCCCCGGAATGGTCGGAAAGAACATCGGAAAGTGGCTCGAGAACGGCGAACTTCCAAAGACAGTATCCAAATATGGTTCAAGGATCGAGGAGATCTTTGTCTCATACGAAGAACTCAAGGAAAAATACGACGGAAGAATCAACGAGATCCCGCTCGGTGCTATCGGAATATACACATATGCACAGCGTTTCAGAACCGGAATGCAGCAGATCATGGCAGGAAGCCGCAACTTCAGCCTTGACTCCATCTCAAGAAATGATCTTATGTCACTGACTCCGGAAGCCTCCGAAGTCTCGGGCATCCCGTATGTAATGGAATCATACAGGGACGAAGCCCTCGACATTCTTCTTGAATAATCCATTTTTTCTCAACATTTTTCTTCTTTCAATACAACTTTTTAACAGTAGTTTCAGGCAATTTCATCATGTTTCTTCCAACCTCAAAACAGGAGATGCAGGAGCGGGGCATCCAACAGCCGGACGTTGTCATAGTCACACCGGATGCTTATGTTGATCATCCTTCATTCGCAATGGCGATTCTTGGCAGGTTTCTTGAAAAGAACGGCTATAAGGTTGGCATTATATCACAACCAGACTGGAAGAATCCGGAAAGCTTCCTTGAACTTGGAATCCCCAGAATTGCATTTGCAGTATCAGGCGGACAGGCAGACTCCATGGTCATAAACTATACCGCCAAAAAAATCCCAAGGAAAGAGGATCGGTTCTGTGATAACGGAAATCCATTTTTTTCGAGAAAGGGAGAAGGAAAAAAGTACAGGATCAGACCTGACAGAACCATCCCCGTATACTGCAACCAGATAAAAACTGCATGTAAGGACGTCCCCATTATAATCGGAGGAATAGAGGCATCCCTAAGAAGGATCGCACATTATGATTTCTGGTCAGATAAGATCAGGAGAAGTATTTTGTTCGACTCCAAAGCGGATATACTCATATACGGAATGGGAGAGTTTCCGCTCCTCAAAACGATACAGGCACTAGAAAAGGGAGTCCTGCCTGAAGATATCAGGATTCAGAATACCGCCACCATACAAAAGGACTGCACAGGATATGATAGTGCGGAATTTCTGCCTTCCTTTGGAGAGGTTGAAACTTCAAAGGACAGTTTTGCAGAAGCATGGAACATCTTTGAGAAAAATGACGACCAAAATGTCCTTATCCAGAAATATGATACAAGATATTATATCCAGCAGCCGAAAAGACTGATAACGCCTGAAGAGCTGGATTATATCTACGATCTTAATTTTGAAAGAAGACCTCATCCGAAGTACAAAAGGATTCCTGCATTCGATATGATTGAGACTTCAGTCACATCGCACAGGGGATGCTATGGCGACTGCTCCTTCTGTGCAATCTCCGCCCACCAGGGAAAAGAGATAGTCTCGAGGAGCAGAGAATCGATATTAAAAGAAATTAAAGAGATCGCAGGGAGAAACAGGTTCAGGGGAACAATAAGCGATATCGGCGGACCGACAGCCAACATGTACGGATCGTCATGCAGCTCGGGAGGATGTAACCGGCACGACTGCCTTAAATCCGGAGAAGGCTGCAGGAATCTTGTTCCGGGAACAAAAGAGTATATATCAATCCTTGATGATGCGCTCAAAGTCAGGAATGTGAAAAGAGTGCAGGTTAATTCGGGCATAAGGTATGAACGCTGCATCCTTGACGATGATTCACTAAAAGCATTTATTGAGAGATATATCTCCGGGAGGATGAAGGTTGCACCGGAATCCGGAAGTGACAGGGTCCTTGAGCTTATGAATAAACCGGGCACCAGAGTTTTCGATGAATTCTACAGGAGATTCACCAGTGCCTGCAGGGAAACAGGGAAAAAAATCATTCTGACCCCATATATCATAGCAGGCCATCCGGGAGAAGGAGAAATCGAAATCCATGAAACTGCCGGATTTTTAAACAAATACAGGCTTTCAGGAGCGCAGTCACAGATCTTTACACCCACTCCGATGACAAGATCCACCGCAATGTATTACCTTGGATACGATCCTGTAACCGGAAAGAAAACGCCATCAGAAAAGGATAGAAAGAAACTTGAAAAGCGAAAGACAGAACTTTTGAACAGTCACTGAACAACATAAGAGTAATCAGGTGAATAGATGAGAAAAGAACATATTCTGGGTTTTGGAGCTGCAATAGCGATTGTATTTTTTATTTTCGCAGCAGTTGTTTCATTAAGTCCGGCAGAAGTACAGGTTGAGAACACCGTTTACCAGTCCGCACCCTTTGAATGGCTGATGGAAGGCAGTTATAACGGAACAGTGCCATACGAAGAAGTCCTGAAATACGGAGACACGGGTCTTGGAACCTTCGACAGACTTGAAGGAGAGATGGTTCTCGTCGACGGGACTGCCTACAGGATAAATAATGAAGGTATTGTAAGCATTGTTAAAGATGATATGAAAACCCCGTTTGCAGAGGTCACTTTTTTTGAACCCGATCTTGTAATTAAACTTAAACAGCCTATGAACTATTCAGAGATACAGGAATTTATAGTTGAAAAACTGCCTTCAGATACTACAATCAACACAATAAGACTCGACGGGAGATTCAGCCAGATACTTACAAGGAGTATTCCTGCACAGGAATGCCCATATAAACCTCTTAACGATGTGATCCCCGCTGAACAGACGACCTTCCCGGGCACAGACATTGAAGGAACAGCTGCGGGATTCTGGCATCCTGCGTATATGAATGGTGTAAATGCAAAAGGATTCCACCTGCACTTCATCAATACCGACAGGGATTACGGGGGACACCTTCTGGATTTCACGATGGAATCAGGAATAATATCAATCGATTCGGAAGATTCGCTTGCCATGATAATTCCATGGAATAAAGATGATTGATTCATGAAACTCGGCGTTCTTTTTTCCGGAGGAAAGGATTCGGTTTTTGCATGCCACCTGGCGATGCAGTCGGAAGAGGTCGTATGCCTGATATCAATCCTTTCAAGAAACGATCACAGCTATATGTTCCATACCCCGAATGTCAGTCTCTCAGCTCTTCAGGCAGAGGCTGCAGGAATCCCCCAGATACGGATCGAATCGCAGGGAGAAGAAGAAAAAGAGCTTGATGATTTAAAAGCCGGAATTGCGGCCGCGATTGAGAGATACGGCATTGAAGGAATAGTGACAGGTGCTGTGATGTCGATATACCAGGCATCAAGGATTCAGCGAATCTGCCGTGAGCTGAACATTTGGTGCTTTTCGCCCCTCTGGTACACAAACCAGGAAGAATATATGCAGAAAATTATCTCCTCGGGTTTTAAAGTCATAATTGCAGGAGTTTTCTCATATCCTTTCGAAGAAGAATGGCTTGGACGCGAGATCGACAGCCAGCTGGTAGACGAACTAAAATTATTATCAGAAAAATATTCCATTACTCTCTCAGGAGAGGGCGGCGAATATGAATCCTTCGTCCTCGATGCCCCGTTCTTCTCCAAAAGAATCGTAATCGACGAATCCGAATCCTTCTGCAAAAATTACAACGGCCGCTACATAATAAAAGAAGCGCACCTGGAGGAAAAATGATACTGATAATCGATCTCTGCTGGAAAGAAGACTCGCTCTCGCATCCGGAGTTTGTCGGCCCGATTGCAAATATAGTAAAGTCAGCAGGAGAACAGTTCAGGGTCATTCATCACCTTTCGTCTGATCTGGACGATAACGAATTCAACGGGATTATTCTCTGCGGAACGGCCCTTAAAGATAATGATTTCAGGAAAAACAGCAGACTGGCCGGATTTATAAAAAATACACGACTCCCTGTCCTTGGCATATGTGCAGGCATGCAGGTTGTGGCCCTTGCTTATGGTGCAAAACTTGCCGGTTCTCATGAAATCGGTATGGAAGAGATAAGAATAATCAAAGATGACGAAGTCCTCGGCGAACAAAAGACCATCCAGGCATACAAACTTCACGGCATGAGGATGGTGCCTGCTGAAAATTTCACCATCCTTTCCGAATCAGATAAGGGTGCTGAAGCCTTTCGACACATCTCAAAACCCGTATGGGGCGTTCTTTTTCATCCTGAAGTCAGGAACGAATGGGTCGTCAGGAATTTCGTTAATTTCTGCCACAGATAATTCCGGGAAGATCACTTATTGAATCTATTACCCTATATGGAGTGATTCCGGATTCTTTCAGCCTGTTTTCATCGAACTTTCCTGTCCTGACAAGAACTCCTCTCATACCGGCATTCCGGGAACCCCCGATATCACTGTTAATGTCATCCCCGACCATTACAGCCCCGGAAGGATCGATATTCATCGAATCAAGAGCCATTTCAAAGAATGCAGCCGAAGGTTTTCCAACCAGACGGGCAGATATGCCGGTCGCATATTCAAGTCCGTATACGAAAGGACCGGCAGAAAGAGAAAGACCGTCATTATCCATCCAGAATCTGTCCTTTTCAAGAGCGTAAAATAAGGCCCCGCCGTTGATCAGCCTGAATGCCTTGTTCATCGACTCATAATTGAAGTTTTCACCTGCATCCCCGAGAACAACAGCCTGTGCCTCAAGATCACTTACAGCTATCCCGTCTTTCAAAAGATCATCAAGTACATCGCCGCAGGTGAGAAAGAAGCACCTCCTGATTCCGTTTTCTTTTAGTAAAGAGACAACAACAGAAGCAGGCGTGAAGATATATTCTTCAGGAATGCAAAGCCCGTAGCTTTTCAGCCTCTTTGAGATCGATGCCCCTGATTTTCGTGTGGTATTGGAAAGGCACCTGAACGGAATTTCATTTTCCTCCAGAAAACGTATAGTATCCGCTGCACCGGGAACGGGATTTTCTCCAGGGTATAAAACCCCGTCGATATCAAGTAAAACGCCTTTTATTTCTTCCATGGAACTCCATACGCAGAGGGCGATAAATCAGAAATAAAAATTGATCTTAAAATTTATGAAATCTTCTCCCCATGCTGGGAGATATCAAGACCCACATATTCCTCATCCTCAGAGACCCTGAGACCTATAAATTTATTAATAACTTTTGCCAGGACATATGTTCCGGCAAAAGCCTAGAGAATCGCGGCAGCGGCGGCAATACTCTGGACCAGAATAAGATTGAAGTTTCCGGACAATAATCCGGCCACTCCGCCGATTACCGGAACAGCAAATATTCCCAGTGCCAGTGTTCCCCAGAGACCTCCGACGCCATGTATCGCCCATGCATCAAGGGATTCATCCCAGTTCTTTTTCAGCCTCAGGAGCATTGCACCATAGCAGATTAAGCCTGCAACCGTACCTATACATACCGCAGCGGCAGGTCCTACAAAACCGGCTGCAGGAGTTATTGCCCCAAGACCGGCAATCGCCCCGGAGATCATACCCATCGAACTCGGTTTCCCATTGATCCATGATGCAGCCATCCATGAAAGAGCACCACAAGCCGCAGATATATTTGTAACAATAAAAGCGTTTATCGCAACTTCATTGACAGCAAGTGCACTGCCGGCATTAAACCCGAACCAGCCGAACCATAGTAAAGCACCACCCAGAAGGGTCAGCGGGATATTATGAGGCTCCATATTATGATCTCCATAACCAAATCTTGAGCCGACTGCCAGTGCAAGAGCCAGAGCACCGAATCCCGCACCTATATGTACAACTATCCCGCCGGCAAAGTCAAGTGCACCAATC
>CAZPHR010000075.1:0-5934 GCA_964586475.1 uncultured Methanomicrobiaceae archaeon | reverse complement strand
AAAAAAATTATTTTGCCTGGGCCTTGGCCCTGATCTTTTTGAGACGAACAATTTCGTCCCTTTCCATCTCATCAAGTCTCATCTTGATGAAGTCACGAGCTTCTGAAAGCTCAGGGATAACCTTGAACTCAAGAGCGTTGACACGGCGTTTCGTGGACTCGATCTCGTCGAGAAGCCTCTTCATGGTCGTCTCGATCTCGGCCGCCCGGATGATCGAATCGACGAGCTCCTCGAACGCCTCGGCGGTCTCGTCGATAACGGCGGACGAACCGAGGACACCGTAGCCCCTCTGGATTATATCCTTTTTAACAGCCGACGACTCGATCTCCGGCACGACGACACCCATGATGTTCTTCTGGTTGAGTGTGATCTGGGGGTTTTCCTGGACCGCCATTGCGGCCGCCTTCACCCTGATCGCACCCTCGACGGTGTTTGCCACCGCGATCGTCTTTAACGCCTTTTCGTAGTTGTCGTTCAGCTCGCTCTTGCTCTTCTTCGCTTCCTCAAGCACCTTGAAGAACTCAAGGATAAGCCCGTCGCGCTTCATCTTGAGAATGTTATAGCCTCGTTCGGAGAGTTTGATCCTCTTTTTAAGGTTGATAAGCTCAGACCTTGTTGGCTTTACATCTTTAAGCGCCATATTCCAGGCTCACTCCTTCTTTCTGTAATTCGGGTGGTACTTGTGGATCATCTCGCGGTCGATACGTGTAAGCTGGTCTTCGGGCAGGGTTGCAAGAAGCTCCCATCCGAGATCGAGCGAATCCTCAATCGACCTGTCCTCGTCGTGGCCCTGGCGGACAAACCTGTCCTCAAAGAGGTCCGCGAACTCGAGGAAGAGACGGTCACGCTCCGAGAGAGCATCCTTTCCGACGATTGCCACAAGACCACGGAGGTCAACACCCTCCGCATACCCGGCATACATCTGATCAGAGACCTTCTTGTGGTCCTCACGGGTCATGCCCTCTCCGATACCGAGGTTCATCAGACGTGAAAGCGACGGCATAACGTTGATCGGCGGGTAGATACCCTTCCTGTGAAGTTCACGGGAAACCACAATCTGACCCTCTGTAATATATCCGGAGAGATCAGGAATCGGGTGCGTGATATCGTCACCGGGCATGGTAAGGATCGAGAACTGTGTAACGGATCCCTTCTTGCCCTTGATGATACCTGCACGCTCGTAGAGTGATGCAAGATCGGTATACATGTAACCGGGGTAACCACGACGTCCGGGAACCTCTTCACGTGCTGCACCGATCTGGCGGAGAGCCTCACAGTAGTTTGTCATATCTGTAAGAATGACAAGCACGTGATAATCGAGTTCGAATGCGAGGTACTCTGCAGTCGTCAGTGCGAGACGCGGTGTGATGATACGCTCTACAGCAGGATCGTCAGCAAGGTTTAAGAACACGACAGCGTGTTCGAGGGCACCTGTCCTCTCGAAGTCGGCCATGAACTGGTTCTCTTCTTCCTTTGTGATACCCATTGCAGCGAATACGACAGCGAATTGCTCATCTGAGCCCGGTACCTTTGCCTGGCGGGCGATCTGGAGAGCGATCTCGTTGTGCGGAAGACCTGAACCCGAGAAGATCGGGAGCTTCTGACCGCGGACAAGTGTGTTTGTCGCATCGATTGTAGAGATACCGGTCTGGATAAACTCATCCGGCGATGCACGTGCGTACGGGTTGATTGCAGCACCTGTGATCTCGAGCCTCTTTTCGGGCACGATCTCTGGTCCGCCGTCCTTCGGCTTACCGCCGCCGGAGAGGATACGCCCGAGCATGTCCTTTCCGACAGGCATCTTGATGGTCTCGCCGAGGAACCTGACACCGGAGTCCTTTCCGATACCGGCTGTGGACTCGAATACCTGGACGACCACAATATCGTCTGATGTATCAAGAACCTGACCGCGTTTGATCTGTCCGTCGGACTGGACGATGTTTACAAGTTCGGAATAGCCTACCGGCTCCGTCTTCTCGACGAATACAAGCGGTCCCTGGACCTTTGAAATTGTGCGATACTCCTTCATCTCAATCAGGCCTCCTTTACCTTTGCAAACTCGTCATCCATCTGCTTGAGGATCTTGTCGAGTTCTGACTTGTACTCGGCGATGAACTTGATCTGTACAAGCTCGTTCTTCGCCCTGACGCCGACAACTGAAGCGATCGGTGCGCCGGACTTCTGTGCGTCGTAGCCGAGATCCGCGTACTTCTTGATCGCCTTCATGATGTCGAACTGCTTCTCCATCGAACAGTATGTGTCGACCGGGTCAAATGCGTTCTGCTGGAGGAATACCTCACGGAGAAGGCGTGCGACCTCGATTGTTACCTGCTCTTCGTCGGGCAGTGCATCTGAACCTACGAGCTGGACGATCTCCTGGAGTTCGGACTCCTTCTGGAGAACACCCATTGCCCATACCCTCAGAGGATTCCACTCGGGGGAAACGTTCTCGTCATAGTATGACGAAAGCGAGTCGAGATAGAGCGAATACGAGTTCAGCCAGTTGATAGCCGGGAAGTGACGGCGCTGTGACAGCTTTGCGTCAAGAGCCCAGAAGCACTTTACGATACGCAGTGTGTTCTGCGTTACAGGCTCTGAGAAGTCACCACCGGGCGGGGAAACCGCACCGATAACGGTAATCGAACCCATATCGCGGTTAAGAGTCTCGACACGCCCTGCACGCTCGTAGAACTCGGAGAGACGTGCCGACAGGTATGCCGGGTAACCCTCTTCTCCGGGCATCTCTTCAAGACGTGATGAAATTTCACGCATTGCCTCTGCCCAGCGGGAGGTCGAGTCGGCCATGAGCGATACATCATATCCCATATCACGGAAGTACTCCGCGATCGTGATACCGGTGTAAACCGATGCCTCACGGGCTGCAACAGGCATGTTCGATGTGTTTGCGATAAGGATCGTCCTCTCCATGAGAGGCTTTCCGCTCTTCGGGTCCTCGAGCTCGGGGAACTCGGTAAGAACCTCGGTCATCTCGTTTCCACGCTCACCGCATCCGATGTAGACTACAATCTCTGCATCGGACCATTTTGCGAGAGCCTGCTGGGTAACTGTTTTTCCTGATCCGAACGGACCGGGAATAGCGGCTGTGCCGCCCTTTGCAACCGGGAACAGACCGTCGAGAATACGCTGTCCTGTGATCAGCGGGATGTCCGGGTTCTTCTTCTCGAAGACGGGCCTCGGAACACGGACAGGCCACTTCTGCATCATGGTGACGTCTTCGCCGGAGTCGAGTGTACAGACGATATCATCGACGGTGAAGCTGCCCTTCTTGATCTCCTTGATCTTTCCGCCCTTAAAGTTCGGCGGAACCATGATTTTGGTGACGATGTTTGTCTCCTGGACCTCTCCGATGATTGCACCGGGGCCTGCTTCGTCGCCCTTCTTCAACAGCGGCTTAAATTCCCACTTCTTTGCATGATCAAGACCCGGAGCTGACACTCCGCGCTCGATGAAGCTGCCCATCTTCTCCATGAGCACTTCAAGAGGCCTCTGAATACCATCGTAGATACTTGTCAGAAGACCGGGTCCGAGCTCAACCGCGAGGGACATTCCCGTGTTCTCCACGGGCTCCCCCGGACGGATACCGTCGGTCGCCTCGTATACCTGGATGATGATATTGTCACCGTCGATCTTGATGACCTCACCCATGAGCTGCTCGTCTCCGACCTTGACCACATCGTACATGTGGGCGTCAAGGTCGACGGCAGTTACGACCGGCCCGGAAATCCTCTTTAGAATTCCTTTTGATTTTCCTTTTACTTCCACAGATCAACACCCACTGATCTCTTAATTCTCTCTCTGATGGAAAGACCGCCCTCTTCACTGCCGATGGCGATAACCGTCGGCCTGACAGAGTCTGAAAGGGTGGTGCGCATCCTGAGCGGCAGTTTTGCCATATCCTCGCCGTTCATTACTAGAATGCCTACTTCGGCATCGTCCAGGACCTTTGTCACGAGGCCGGCGACAGCGTCGCTGTCCTCTGCGGCATAGGTCTTCTGGATTCCTGCAAGACGGAAGCCGAGGATAAATTCACTGTTTCCTATAACTGCGATCTCCATTTTCACACCACCATACAGGCCTCAATTCTCTCCGGCTCGAGCTTCGACTCCTTGCCGCGTGCCAGTGCACGAAGGTTTGAAACTTCGTACTGCTTGAGTTCGAGGTACAGCAGAATCGGGCAGACCGAAAACTGGTACCTTTTTGCCAGTTTGTCGAGCTGATCGAGCTTCGCCTTGGTTAGTGCGATCTCGATCCTGTGCACCGATTTCTCTTCCCTGAATGTTTCAAGAACCTCTGCAAATGAATCCAGATTCAGGCGGTTCCTGATCGTCTCGATAATCTCGTCGCTGCTCTCAGAACCTGCAATACGGACAAGCTCGTCAACTGAGAACGTTCCGCCGGGGATCATAAGATCACGCAGTTCATCGGTCTCAAGCGAACCCTTCACGCGGAATACCGTCATCAGGTTCCTTGTATCGATGTCGAGACGGATGTACTGCAGGAATGCATGTCCGCCTTTGACACCGCCCTTTGCCGCATGGATTAGCGTATCGTAATACGCCTTGAAGAGCTCGTTTTCCATACGTGCAAAAGAGCCCGATTCCATTGCAGGCGCAAGTTCCCGCTCGAAAACGGGATAGAGCACATGGTTCCTGAGACCTTCGACGATCCTGTCGGGCGAATCTTCGGCGATAAGCCGATCAAGCGCCGTCTTGTCAAGGCTTCCTGCAGGGATGGTAATCTCCCTGATCCTGCCCTGCGGAATATCCTGGGATCTTCCGCGAAGGATCGTCAGCACATTCTGGATATCCCATCGAAGGAGATAGCTCCTGGTGAACCCTTTCAGGTGGCCGGGAACCAGCTCGATAATCTTCTGGTAATCCTTGGCGAGATTCCACGAGAGTGCGATCTCCACGAGGTCTATACCTGAAAAGGAGGACGCGAGCTCGTCGATCTCCGCCTTATAGTGCGTCTCTTCGATGATCCTGGTTATCCCCGGCAGCTCCATGTTGAGCATGCGCATATACTCCTCACGCGGGATGAGGGCCGCCTTTCGCACCTTCATACGGGTGCAGGCGTATATGTAGGGTGCAGGGCCTGTAGTATTTACTGCAGCCATTTTCTGCCTCCCCCTCTACCCGAAGAGCTTCTCTGATGCGTCACGAAGGCCGGTCTCCCAGACCTCGGTAAGATAGGCACCGTAGCTGTAATCCAGCTGAAGCTGCCCGTCTTTGCTCTCGGCAATGACGCCACCTGAGATATCTTTTGTTCCTGCCAGCGAGAATCCGGCCAGGGTCTTTAAATCGGAGATTGCCGACTCCACTGCAGCCTTGTCACGCTCGTTGCAGTAGAAAACACCCTCTCCAAGCTCTTTTGCCGCCGTCTTGCAAAGCTCGCGAACCGCCTTCTTATGGAAATCGTCAGGCAGATCTGAGATTGCTTTTACGGTAGCGGCATGGACCTCGTCCAGCAGGGCCTTCTCCGCGTTGAGGACCTGGCGCTTTACTGCCAGCTTCGCTGCGGCTTCTTCCCTGTTGACGATCTGGGCGGACTGCTTTACAGCATCCTCCTCAGCCGAGGTCTTTATGGCTGCAACCTTCTCTCCGGCTTCTGCGAGAATCCTGTCGGCTTCCGCTTTGCCTTCCGCTTTGATTGCAGCGGCCTCTTTTTCGCCCTTTGCCTTTATCTCGCCGACTACAGCATCCAATGCCATTGTCTTATCTACTCCTGGATTTTCCGTTTATGTGAAGAGCAGGAGAAGTGCAACTACAAGACCAAAGATAACGACTGTCTCAGGGATAACCGTGAAGAGAAGTGCGAGACCGAACATCTCCTTGTTCTCTGCGGTTGCTCCTACTGCCGCTCCACCGATACCGAGCTGTGCGAGACCGGTACCCATTCCTGCAAGACCTACTG
>CAZPHR010000074.1:0-5935 GCA_964586475.1 uncultured Methanomicrobiaceae archaeon | reverse complement strand
GAAGTCATCAATATATATTGATAAGAAAAGGGAATAACGATGCCGGAAGGTGCAACAATGGCATTTCTCTCCCAACAACATTTTAACGATTAAAAAGAGCAGGTATGGATACTTATGCGGGTTTGAATTACAACCTGTTAAATCAGGTTCTTCTTAATAAAACGGATAAAAGTCGAAAACCGGATTTCAATGAAGTTCCGGTCTTCTCCTTATGTTTTCGAAAATCGTTCAGGCAAGAGCGGGAACTGAATCCTAATTCTCCATCCGTAAAACCCCTCTACGAAAAACCCTTATCAAGCGTCTTCTGGCTCTCGACATTAAGACCGGTGACATAAACGGAACTTCCCTCCTGCTGGTATTTGTCGATTACCCTGGCAATGGCCTCGACTGCGGATTGATCCCAGATATGGGAATTCTGGAAATCAATCTCGATCTTTTCCGGGTCGTTTTCGTAATCGAAGAGGTCGATGAAGGCCGCCATCGTTCCAAAAAAGAGCTGACCCTTTACGGTATACACCTTAACCCCGTCGTCCCTGACAATGCCTGTGACGGATATGACCGACATCTTATACACCATAACAAGAGCAGCGAGCACGACACCCGCAAGCACACCCTTTGCGAGATCATGGGTATAGACGACAATTGCAATCGTTGTGAGCATGACAAATGCATCGCTTTTAGGGATTTTGGCGATATCCTTCACCGACTGCCATTCAAAAGTCCCGATGGCGACCATTATCATCACACCCACAAGAGCCGCCATAGGAATCTGTGCCACAAGGTCGCCGAGGACAATTATCAAAAACATCAGGAAGAGCCCGGCGGTCATTGAAGAGAGCCTGCCCCTTCCGCCCGATGTCACATTGATAATCGACTGGCCTATCATCGCACAGCCGGCCATACCCCCGAAAAAACCTGTAATAAAATTTGCAATGCCCTGACCCCGAACCTCCCGATCCTTACTGCTCCCCGTGCCCGTCATCTCATCGATTATCGATGCAGTCAGAAGCGATTCAAGGAGTCCCACGATGACAAGTGTTGCAGAATACGGGAGGATTATCAGCAGAGTCCCGATATTCAGCGGCACAGCAGGAAGGTGGAATACCGGCAGCGCCCTTGTGATCGTCCCGAGGTCCCCGACGGTCAGAACACTAAGCCCTGTTCCGATTGCTATTGCCGTCATCACGACGATTGCCACAAGGGGTGCGGGAACAGCCCTTGTAAACCGGGGCAGAACCCAGATGATCCCGATGGTTGCCGCCGCCATCGCATACACTGCAGACGGAGCACCGATCAAAAACGGAACCTGGGCAAGAAAGATCAGAATTGCAAGGGAATTTACAAAACCGAGCACGACCGAATACGGGATGAACGATACAAAACGCCCGACCTTCAGGAGACCCAGGCCGAACTGCATGATCCCGGTCAGGATAGTTGCCGCAAGAAGATATTCAAGCCCGAAATCCCGGACTAAAACTACCATGACAAGCGCCATTGATCCGGTCGCGGCCGAGATCATTCCCGGCCTTCCGCCTGCAATCGATATTATCACCGCAATACAGAACGAGGCATAAAGGCCGACCATCGGGTCGACTCCGGCTATGATTGAAAACGCGATGGCTTCGGGAATCAGTGCAAGTGCAACAGTAATTCCGGCAAGCAGATCGCCCCTGGTATTTGAAAACCATTCATCTCTTATCTTTTGCGCGTTCAAGAAAGAATACCCCGTCTAACGTAAATATTGATCATCCGGCCGGTTTATAAGATTATGCCGGAGATTTGATTTTTATATTTAAAATATATTTTACCGGAAACGCAGATTCTCTATTCATAAAACAGGCATAAAGGATTTTAATCCCGCTTTTTCCGATATATGTTATGTCAATAGTAATCGCCGGCCGGATAGTTAAGAATTCCCCGGAAAATCAGGATCTGCAGATCAAAACTGACAGACTTTCAGGAGAAGCGCCTGATCACTATTTCTTTATACATGATGAATTAAACTTTACACCAATTCCCGGGATTATACAAAAATCCCCTGCAGGACGGCCTTACCGGAGTGATTATGCCATGATTTATGAAAAAATTCTGCTTGCAACCGACGGATCGGAGAATGCCAGGCGTGCAGCCGCTGAGGCGGCGGGTTTCGCCAGGGATTTTTCATCCTGCATAATCATTGTATATATAGTCAGCAATCCCCCGTCACAGTCCAGAATGGCAAAGGCGAATTTCGACGTCCACTCTATCCTTGAAGAAGATGCAAAGACCGCAATTAAGGATACAATAGATCTCTTTGAATCCGAAGGACTGCCATACACGCTGAAGGTCGCAATCGGGGACCCGGCGACCGAGATAATCGATACCACAGGAAAGGAAAATGCCGACCTTGTCATAATCGGCAGCCGCGGTCTTGGCACGATAAAAGGTGCGGTCCTTGGAAGTGTCAGCCGGAAAGTAACCCATAATGTGAAATGTCCGGTCATGATCGTTAAGTAATCCGGCAATAAATACCATCCAAAACCAAACCGAAGAGACAGAATACTATGGCATCCGAAACAGGTGACCGCCACCCCGAAGTCATCTTCAGGTACCCCGACTATGGCGAACTGAAGAGAAAAGGAATTACCGGAGTGGATATGCACTTCCACACCAACCATTCCGATTCTCACACACGGGTAAAAGATGTACTGAAACTCGCACGGTTTAAAGGGATCGGGGTTTCGATTACCGATCATAACCAGGTCAGCGGGGTCTTTGAAGCACGAAGGCTCGACAGTCCGGTCCTCTCGATTCCGGGGATCGAAGTGAGTGCATGGGACGGTCCGCATATTCTCCTGTACTTTTTTTCTGTTGGCGATCTGGAGGAATGTTATAAAAAAGACATTGAAAATAAAAAGAGCAGCAGCCCGTATCTCGCAACAAAACTTAAAACCGAAGACATAGTTGAAATTGCCGGAAACTACAACTGCCTTACAGTCGCCGCACATCCTTTCGGCTATCTCCTTTTCAACAAAGGCATTGGTAAATGTATTGAATACGAGTACCTGCAACCGGAAATTATCAGGGATTTTTCCGGCCTGGAAGTAATCTGCGGGGGAATGACAAGAAAACTCAACCGGAAGGCCGCCGGACTTGCAGCCGAAAAGAAACTCTGCATGACAGGGGGAACCGACGGCCACCTGCTTCGCGACCTTGGAAATGTCCTGACCTGTTCATATGCAGAGGATCCCATGGATTTCCTTGAAGAGATCATCCGCAGGAGAAACTGCGTCATCGGCCATGAGAAAAACCTGGTTGAAAAGGGTATAATGGCGACCGCAATCATGCCGAAATACTTCAGGTACACAGCACCTTCATTAAAGATCCACTACAGCCAGAACATTCCACGGCTCAGGCATTTTGGAAAAAGGGTTTTTGACCGGAGAAAATAGCAGGCTATAGAATCCCGGAGAGCAGCCTTGATACAGATTCCTTAAACCTTACAGTCCTTGTTCTTTTATTGTAATCTTCAGTGGTCTTTTCGGTACAGAACTCCAGGTCCTCTTCAAATATCTTCTTTAATTTTGTTGATATCTCTTCATTATAGACAAAGGCATTCGCCTCGAAATTCAGGCTGAAACTCCGGATATCCCAGTTTGCACTCCCGACCGAAGATACCAGGCCGTCGACGACGATGGTCTTTGCATGAATGAAACCCCTGTCATACGTAAAGATCCGAACCCCTGATTCCATCAGCTCCCAGAGATATGAAAATCCCGCCCAGTAAACAAAGGGGTGATCGGGTTTGCATGGAAACATTATCCTGACATCGATTCCGGATTCTGCGGCGATCTTCAGTGCGTCAATAATGCTTGAATCAGGTATGAAGTACGGTGTCTGGATGTAGATACTCTCCCGGGCATTGTTTACAAGCTGGAGATAGCCCTTCTTTATACTCTCTCCGCGGGAATCCGGCCCGCTGGACACAATCTGTATAACAGCTCCCTTCTTATGACCGGTCTCCGGGAAATATTGCCTGCTAAAGAATTCAACATCCTGTTCGGCCGCGTGATTCCAGTCCAGAAAGAAACGTGCCTGAAGGGAATGGACCGCACTGCCATAAATTCTCAGGTGCGTATCTCTCCAGTAACCGAGCGGACCTTTGCCGAGATACTCGTCTCCCATATTAAAACCGCCGATAAACCCGGTCTTCCCGTCAATTATCGCAATTTTCCTGTGATTCCTGTAATTGATCCTCATATTGATGTGGAGATATTTCGACCTGAAGAAGTAGGCGGTCTCGCCTCCGGCATCCTTCAGTTCCCTGAAGAAATTCCGCGGAAGCTGATGGCACCCGACCGCATCGCCAAGCACCCGGACCTTAACACCCTGCCGGGCTTTTTCAGCGAGTGCTGATACGATTTTATTTGAGAGTTCATCATTCCTGATTATGTAATACTGGAGATTGATCGTCTCTTTCGCCGAATTTATCGCTTCAAGAAGTGCATCGAATTTCTTCTCCCCTTCCATGTAGATCTCAACTTCGTTGTCATCTGTGATTGTCGCATAGTTGGTTGCAAGGAGCATCTCTACCATGCGGGTGTAGACGGCGATCCTGTCTCCGGGAGAAAATTGCCGGTTTTTAATTACATCCAGCTGTTCTGAGATTATCTCCTCTAACATCCGGTCGTCTTCTTCCTTTATCCTGAAGATTCTCTCTTTGTAGATGGTCTGTCCGAATACGAGATACAGGAGAAATCCGAAGACCGGAATGAAGATGAGGACGGCCACCCATAATAGTGCCGAAGAAGGTTTTTTTCGCTCGATAAAGACTATCGACAGTGCGAAGATTAAGTTGATGACCAGTATCAGTATGTAGATATCCGTAAGCAGCACCGCCCCTGCCGACTGGAGATAATCAAAAATGATATTCATTCCATCACTCTTTGAATCTTATAAACGGCTCTGTTGATAATCTTTCTTTTTTTGTTGAACATCCCTGATCGTGGACTTAAAAAACCGGAAATTCCCTTGTACAATGCAGTAGTCACGGATCATTTGAATGATGCTTTAGAGATTATTCCTGCATCCCTCAAATTGTATGCGGTAAATGTGGCAAGTAACGGAACAGTGAATGCTGCTTCAACAGGTTTATTAGTCGATACAGCAACTTATAGCGTCGTTATGCCAACGACAGCAAATGGGAATACCTTGCAGGTTCGGTTACCCGAGGGCGCTCAGGCATACCGGCTCGAGTTTTCGACTTATATTATATCCAACAACTTAGATGTCGTTAACACTGTTAGTCTGAGCGGCTCAAACGGGGATCCATCCGGAACAGGAAATTCAGCACGAATTTCAATAAGCAACCTTTGGTCTAGTGGAGGTAGCGGTAGTTGTGTTTTATCGGTATATAAGTCTGACGGATTGGGCAATCCTGTTGCAGGAGCCACTTACAGACTTCTCAGTATGGGCCTGACGCCAATACTGCGGAATGGTAATCCCGTCGATGTTGTAACTGATGAGAATGGCTATGCAGTGTTCACCAGCTTACCCGCGTGGATTTTTTATGTAATTGAAGTCAATCCACCGGCTGGATACTTACTGAATCCAACATTTCTAGGTGGACAAAGACTAAGTGAAGATCTTTTGTTTGAAACCAGCGATCAATTTGCATTGGGAACGCTTTCGTTCGCAAAAGAGGCCTCTAGCGGAGCACCTCTGAGCGGCGGTACGTTTACGTTAACCGGAACGGACTATAACTCCGAGCCAATCCAAAGAACGGCCGCAAGCATCAATGGAGTAGTGACATTTGCAGATCTACCGTTGGGAGTCTATTCTGTGCGTGAAACAACTGCACCGACGGGGTATGCGCTTTCAGATGTAGAGATCACTGCTAATGTGGAATACAACTCATCGAAGACGGCTGTAGTTGTCAATATCACTTCTGATTTTG
>CAZPHR010000073.1:0-5960 GCA_964586475.1 uncultured Methanomicrobiaceae archaeon | reverse complement strand
CAATAATCCTTTCACGGTTTTTCTTCAGCTCGTACCTGATCCTGCCCACGTTCACATCCTTCTGGGCAACAATTGCGATAAGTTCATCCTCGGAGAGAGGGGAGATCAGGATCGGCCCCTCCTCGAGTTCGATGATTATCTGGTTCATCTCTTCTTTTCCAAGCTCCCGGCTCATTGCCTCGGAGGTTCCAAGACCGGTAGAGGCCATTGCACCAAGGGCATCGATGTCTATATCCCCTGACACCGCACTCTCAATGACAAAACCGTCCCGGCCTGCGACAACTGCGGCGGTAACACCGTCAAGTTTGATAAATTCGGTAAGAATCTGTTTCAGCATATTAAATCAAGTCTCCTTTCAAATTTTTATTGTTTCTTTCTGTTTCCCCTGACAAGCTCGATATCCAGCGGCATCTGCCCGATGGCGTGCGTCGCACAGGAAATACACGGATCATAGGCCCTTATCACCATCTCAATCTGGTTTGAGGCACTGGGTGACAGTTCGCCATTGACAACGACTTTTCTGGCAACATCCTCGACACCCCTGTCCATACCATAATTGTTCTGGCATGTTGCAACTATAAGGTTGCAGTCGGTGATAAACCCGTTCTCATCGACAGAATAATCATGAATAAGTGTCCCGCGGGGCGCCTCGACTATCCCAACTCCGCGGGATTTTGCGATACCTGAGACCGGTGTTCTTACATCAGGACCTGAGACGGACGGATCTGAAAGAATCGCGACTGCCTTTTCACAGCAGGCCAGAAATTCGATATATCTCGCCATATTGAAGGCGAGTGTCGTCTGTGTAAAGTCCCCGAAGATGCTCCTGTATTCTGCAAGTGCCGCATCAGCCTCAGGAGTCCCCATCTCCTTTACGACGTTCAGCCTTGCAAGAGGCCCGACACGGTAAAAGTCACCGCTCTTCAGCCTTGAGAACTTCAGGTATGACCAGTCCTCTGAATACTCCTCAATATGATTAAGATAGCCTTCACCCGAGAATTCTGAAAGGCTGCTTCCGTCCTTCCCGAATATGCTTACAGCACCTTCATAAGGTGAAAACTTTCCGTTCTCCGACATCCCCATGAATGCGGTATCGACAGCACCGAATGAAAGATCGGTCTGATCCATCATCGTCTTGGCGATATTCCATCCCTCTCTGGCTATCTCCATGGAGCTTTTACCCATCTCAAGGAGTTCCTGCCTCTTTGCATCCGGAAGCGGGTGTGAAACCCCTCCGGGTATGCACGTTGTCAGCCTCTGCCCGAACTTCCTGACTTCTATTGCCTTTTTGGCAATATCGGGGGCCGCTTTGACCAGTCCAAGAACATTCCTCTCCGCTGCAGGGGCATCATGGCCTATAAGGAAATCAGGTGCAGCCAGCATGAAGAAATGAAGAGAGTGTGAATGGATGTACTGTCCGGTCATCAGGAGTTCACGCAGCATCTTACCCGTAGACGGGGGGGCCGCACCGAATATCTCGTCACATGCCTTTGCTGCAGCGAGGTGGTGAGACGTCGGGCATATTCCGCATATACGCGGAGTTATCCTCGGAGCCTCCTCTACTGCCGCACCGATCATGAATTTCTCGAATCCTCTCAGCTCAACAACCTCAAAATGAGCGGAATCGACACTACCTGAATCATTAAGGTTGATCTTGACCCTTGCATGTCCCTCGATCCGGGTGACAGGGTTAATTGTAATCTCTTTCATCCGCTCCTCTCCTTTACAAGATCACGTATCTTTGAATTCTCCTTGTCTTCCATAATCAGACTGCCAATTGTGAACGGGTACATTGTGTGAGCCACATCGTAGAGTTCAGCTTCTATATCCTTTTCCTTGTGGTCGGTAAGATCTGCTATCCTCCGGACCATCATATTGTAGAGATCACGGCAGGGCTCCCTCAGAATATCAAGTGAGGGGCCGTTGCAGCCATGACACGGAACATTGTTCTTCGGGCATGTTGCACCGCACCTCCCGAAGGTTACAGGCCCGAGGCACAGGTATCCCTGGCCCAAAAGGCAGTGTTCCCTGTCAGGTACACCCTCATAACGGCGTTTTAGCTTCCATCCCTCGACAGAACCCATCTTCCTGTCGCATTCGGAGCATACCGATTTTCTCGATAATTCAATGTTGTCGCCTGCGACAAGGGCGGGAATTATCTCCCTTAAGAACTTCTCCTTGGGCGGACATCCGGTGATATAATAGTCCATCTTTACAAGGTCACCCACTGCAAAGGCCCTATAGGTAAAAGGCGGAACCTGTGAAGGGATCTTACCGTCCTCCTTAACAGTTGCCCCATCCCTGTATACCTTGTTGAAGAGCTCTTCATTGCTGCTGAGCATCGAAAGACCTGAGACACCTCCATAGCATGCACAGGTTCCAAGAGCCACAAGAATCTTGGATCTCTTCCTGATCATCTCAAGGCGCTCCTGGTTCTCTTCGTTTCTGACAGCTCCCGTGACGAATGCGATATCTATCCCCTCAGGGGGCTCTTTCACATCCATAATTACGGGAGAATAGACAATCTCTGCCTTTTCAACCACATCAAGAAGCATCTCGTGCAGATCCAGTACGGCTATTGTACAGCCGGAGCATCCGGCCAGTTCCTCTATTGCTATTTTCATACCAGGACCTCCTCACTTCAGTATCAGTTTCTTAAGGCAGGCATTCGGCCCTGTATGTTTAATTTCAAGCTTCGCACGTTTTCCGGTGATCTCTTCGATTGCACCGACGACATAGCCGCAGAGGGTCTGGCAGAGAGGACCCGCCTGCTCCTGCCCGTTTCTCCTGAGAGTCTGGCGGACGATGCAGTCATGGAATACAAGATAGATGAACTTATCACCACCCTCTTCTATGACAAAAGTGTCGCTTCCGGCCGGTTTCCATATCTCAAAGGAGTACTGGCCCATCAGGAGATCGGACAGTTCATGGAGTGCATCCTCGATATCATCCCTCTTCTGGAAGTACTTCGCAACCTCGTGACCAAACTTCTTCCCGGCCCTGAAAGTAACTGCATTCGCACCTCTTCCGGCGATCTCCTCAAGAGACCGTATTACAAGCCCGTTGAGCTTCATAACCCCGTGGAGCGTCGCTTCGATCTCCTTTGCCGGAGGAACGCAGTTCAGCGGGACATCCTCGGACTTGTAACTGATATCTGTGCTGAACTTCTCATGCAGTTCGTCAACATAACTCGCAGTCATTAGATCACCCTGTTCAGCATCTCGCATACCCGGATATCGACATAATGCCTCTTTGCCGGGTATATTCCACGATGTTCAAGTGCCTGTGCCGGACAGATCTCATGACATGAGAGGCAGCCCATGCAGTCCTCCGGCCTTAAAGGAACACTGCGTCCGTCTTTTAACTCGAATACCTTCATAGGACAGTCTTTTACACAAAGACCACAGCCTACACAGGAATCCTCATCAACTGTAATCTGAATCATTATTTCACCAAAAACCCCTGATTTCAAATCCTGTAGACCTAGAACCTGGTACTACCAAGATCACGGATTGCGTCCGCAAGCAGGTCAATATCACTGTTGGAAAATTCCATCCTTCCTTTCAGTTCTTTCATCTCTCTTGACAGCATGTTGATACGAACCTTCATCAGAACGATAACTACCAGGAATAATACGTTCAGGACCAACAGGCCGAGAATTATCAAGTCATTACTTTCCATCTTCTCTCAACTCCCCGGGAAAAGAGCACGTGCAAGACGCTCGACAAAGCCTTCCTTCTTCACGGTTTCAACAGCCATATCCTCTTCATTTGCCTGTACGCCGGCAATGTCCCGTGCAATCTTCCTGAATGCCTTTGCAGCATGAGAAGACGGGAACTTAACAACAACCGGAGCCCGGGCTGCAGATGCCCTTCTTATATTTGCATCCTCCGGAACCATGCCAATGACTTTCACTCCGAGCATCTTTTCAATCTGCTCCTTTGTCATGGCATCGTCCACACTGCTTACACGATTGAGAATCGCACCTCTAACCGTTCCTCCAATCATTTCTGTAAGCATCTTTGTCTTCAGGGCATCCACTATCGAGGATATATCAGGATTCACAACGAGTATGACCTCATCAGCTACGGCAAGGGGGACAATCCCGTCATGGTTGATGCCTGCCGGAGCATCGATTATCAGTATATCGCATTCATCGACAATCTCGGTCATGACATCCTTAAGCCTGTCCGGATTGGCGTCTTTGAATCCCTCAAGCGAGAGTCCGCTTGGAATTACATTTACTCCAAACGGTCCTTCGTAAACCGCATCATGGACATTTGCCTTTCCGGCGAGCACCTCGTGGAGAGATACAGGCATCTTCTCCAGGCCCAGCACCAGACCCAGATTGGCCATACCCATATCTGCATCCAGAATGAATGTCCTTTTTTTGTAATATGCCAGCATAGATCCGAGATTTGACGTAACTGTCGTCTTCCCGGTCCCCCCCTTGCCGGATGCAATGGTAAACACTATAGTCATAATTTACTTTACCCCTATTTGATCAATCCATAAATCAAACTGTTCTTCTCAATATAAAGTTGATATCGCGTTCGATAAATTCAAGTTCTTTTTCAGAAAGCTCATCATCTGCCTTAACTATGCCGACTACAGTCCCTCCCTTATAGGGAACTCCGATCAGTCTGATATTCGGCACATCAGGCTGCTTTTCCTGTTGATACAGGTAACTGTACTTCGCCGCCTCCTCTTCGGGATTCGGGTCGGTCGAACTGATTACCAGTCCGTCCGATGTCGACATAGTAAAAGAATTCAGCTTATAACGCTCAAAGAGTGCAAGAAGATTCTCCCTGATCGAAGCGGACTGGTAATATTCGGCAGGGTCTCTTCCTCTCTCCTCTTCAAGCCTCCGCCTCTCATCTTCCTTCTCCGTGAGTAAAACCTCTTCCCTGAGCTTTTCGGCAGCCTCTGCGGCAACTGCCTCTGCATCATAGGAGGAAAGATCATCTCCTGGAGAAGGAGCAGGTTTTTCAGCAGAGGGTGGTGAAGGGGGCGGAGAATACTTAACTGCCTCCATTTCCGGACCTACTCTCTCGTAAAGCTTTTTCATATACGTCTGCTGCCTGATAATGAATACCAGAATAACAAGCAGAACAATTGTCATCAAAGTAACGAACAATAAAACGTATGCTACTGGATCAATGTCAATATTAATCATTATTGTCCTCCCCGGATTTACCTTCAACCACAAGGTGGTCAAGATTTATTTTCTTAAGAAGATCTTTGGCACCTGAACGGAAATTTGCGGCAATAGAATCGATCTCGGATTCATCGAGATAGATCTCGTCAGCCTCATTCTCCGGAGTTTTCTCAACGGTTTCAGGCCCGGATTCTTTGTCCACGGCTTTTGTAATACTCTCAACGGCAGGCTTCTCTTCTGCCTGACCGCCTGAAAACAGGGAGTCAAAGGCCTCTTTTAGGACAATGCATTTCGGATTGAACTCTCTGGCCAGCTTAAGCTGTGCCTGATCGTAAACCGACAATTCAGCGGCGACTTTCCCGCCGGGATTGGAATGGAGGGTGCTAAGGGCATCTAAACCTTTATCTTCGGAAGATTCGGCAAGGATAATCCTTCCTTTTTCAAAAATCAGTTCTGCAGCTGATTCTCCGAAGATCCCGGAACAACTGCCGGAGTACCCTGTCTCCCCCAATTCCTTTATAATCCCCGATACAGTTTTATCACGGATAAACCGATCAAATCTGCCTCTGGGCAGTTGCATAATAGATCTATGGTGGTTGGATGAAATAATAATTTTACCATTTAAGTTTTTCTAAAAAAATCCGGAAATAAAAAACAGAATTGACGAAAAACCCCTATATTGAAATAATTTTTCAGGCCTGATAACTTCCCGCCACCATATCAATGACATGCGAAGCTGCCTTACGGACACCCTCCATAACCCCGGGATCAACCTTATCACGAGATTCCTCTATCCTCCCGG
>CAZPHR010000072.1:2768-5979 GCA_964586475.1 uncultured Methanomicrobiaceae archaeon | reverse complement strand
GAATATCCGTTTGTACGTACAACAGGCCGGTGTATCTGGCACTAGCGCACAGGAACAATGACAAGGAATTCACCAACTCTTGATACTGAGGTCCCGACAGGCTGGATCGAAATCAATGTTGATGATGCCAGAGAACTTGGCATTGAAGATAAGGAGCTAATTAAGGCAATAACACGCCGCGGAGAGGTGGAGGTCCCTGCAAAGGTGACAGAGGATATCATGAAGGGAGTCATGTTCATGCCGTTCCACTTCAAAGAATGTGCAGCGAATAAACTGACGAATGATGCACTTGACCCGATTGCAAAGATTCCGGAATTTAAGGCTTGTGCTGTGAAAGTTGAGAAAATTAAGGAGGCATAAAATGACAATAAAAGGTGATTTATTATACGCTTCAGCCAGCGATTCCGGCATCCTTAAGAAAGGGGAATGTGGCGGTGCAGTTACAGCCATCCTGAAGAACGCTCTTGAAAGCGGAATTGTTGATGCGGTGCTTGCAGTTAAGAAGGGATATGATGTATTCGATGCATCCCCCGTGTTAATTACAAACCCCGGGGATATTGCAGATACAGCAGGTTCACTTCACTGTGGAACGCTTCTCATACCGAAGCTGATCAAAAAATACCTCAATGGTGCGGAAGATATGAAGATTGCAGTCACAATGAAAGGTTGTGATGCAAAGGCCATGTATGAGCTTGCAAAAAGAAACCTGGTGAATCTTGACAACATCTATATGGTGGGTCTCAACTGCGGGGGTTCAGTCTCCCCGATGGTCGGAAGGGACATGATCACTGAGGTGTTTGAGATTGATCCGGATACAGTTGTCAAGGAGGAGATCGACAAGGGACAGTTTATTGTCGAAACCTCTGACGGTCAGCACAAAGGAATTTCAATTGACGACCTCGAAGATGAGGGATACGGACGTCGTGACAACTGCCAGCGCTGTAAAACAAAAATCCCGCGCCAGTGTGATCTAGCATGCGGCAACTGGGGAGTAATCGGCGAGAGTGCAGGCAAGGCAACATTTGTAGAGGTTTGTTCCGACAAAGGTGCAGAACTTGTTACAAGCGCAGAATCAAACGGTGCTCTAAAAACAGAACCGGCCAATGAAAAAGGCCTGATGATTCGCTCAAAGATTGAGGGTGCAATGTTCAAACTCGCAGATAAACGTCGTGAGGAACAATTTGCAAAGATGGGCTCAGGAAAGGATCGCCTGGATTTCATCATGAAGGAAACTTCCCGCTGTATCAAATGTTACCAGTGCATTGAAAATTGTCCGGTCTGCTATTGTATAGAATGCTCCTCAAATGAAGGGCATCCCGTACCTAAAGGACAGATCCCGCCGCCATTCACATTCCACGTGAATCGCTACTCACAGATTGCTGATTCATGTATAAACTGTGGTCAGTGCCAGGAACTCTGCCCGATGGACATCCCCAATTCGCTCTACATGCATGCAGTCCAGATTGAAATGGAGGATATGTTTGGATATGAGCCAGGGGTAAATCTCGATCTCCCGGTAATTGCACTTGCTGAAGAACCGGCAAAATGTTCAAAGTAAGTCGTATTGCAGGAGATCATCAGATCTAAAACACATTGAATAATTCCACACACAGACATCAAAAATTAAAATTAACGTCAGACAGAATTTCTGTCAAAAAATCTTTTTTTTAAATATTAACTTAAATTCAGGTTCTCAGGAAAATATCTTAGATAAATTGCAGAAGTAAAGATAATTTGTCCCGTGCCATCCCTTTTTTTATTGAAAAAAGCAGAACAAATAACCCCCAATATATTTATGCAATCAAAAGAATCTCTCTGCAGGAACAATGAAAGGCAAACGAAACGTGGATTTGGAGAATATTGCATTCGATACAATGGATAAATATGGATTCAATCCCGTGTACCCCAAACAGGTAATTCAGGAAGTCAGTTCAATTGAAGGAGAAATTACTCCTGAAGATGTTCCCGGTGCAAAGGATCTAAGAAAACTGATGTGGTCCTCAATCGACAACTACGACTCCATGGACCTCGACCCGATTGAATACTGCGAAAGGGGAGACGGGGACGAGATTCATGTCAAAGTCGCCATAGCCGACGTTGACCTTTTTGTCCTGAAGTACTCCGGAGCCGACAGGTACGCGGCATTCAACGGGACCTCGGTATATACAGGAGTAAAGACCTTCCCTATGCTCCCCGACAGGCTCTCAAAGGGAATCTCCTCGCTCCTCCCCGGTGATTTCCACGCGGCTATAGTGATCGAATATACCGTTCTTCCGGATGGTTCAGTCAGAAGCGGTGAACTATACAGGGCACTGGTTGCAAACAGTGCAAAACTGATCTACGAAGAAGTTGGCGACTGGCTTGAGGGGAAAGGATCACCACCGAAGGAATTTCATGAAATCCCGGGGCTTGGAAAGCAGATAAAACTCCAGGACGAGGCGGCAAAGCGCCTTAAGGAACACAGGAGAAGAAACGGATCCCTTGAACTCGAGACGCCTGAAGCGGAAGTCATAATGAATGGACGGGATGTTAAAGCGATTGTGGAGCAGAGGCAGAATTCCGCAAGATGCCTGATAGAGGAGTTCATGGTTGCGGCAAACAAAACTACGACGGCATTTCTTGAACAGGCCGGGATTCCAATGATTCACAGGGTCGTAAGAACCCCGAAGTACTGGGACAAAATAGTTTTTACTGCAAAGCAGCATGGCGAGAAGCTACCTCCGGAACCCGATGGAAAAGCCCTCTCAAAATTTCTCATCAGGCAGAAGGATCGTGATCCCGAACGTTTCCCCGATCTTTCACTTACAATTGTCAAACTTATGGGCGCCGGGGAATATGTAGCCTACAGGCCGGGAAAAGAGCCTGTAGGGCACTTTGCCCTGGCCGAAACTGATTATACGCACGGTACAGCTCCAAATCGTCGCTACGCAGACCTCATCATCCAGAGACTGGTCAAGTCCGTTCTTGACGAACGCAAAAGCCCCTACAGGTACAGGGAGCTCGACGAACTTGCAGAATGGCTTTCTGATAGAGACCAGATGGCCAAGAAGGCCGAGAGATTCATGCTTAAAGCTGCAGCGGGGGTCCTTCTTCAGAAGAGTATTGGCAAAACCTTCGATGCGATGGTGACAGGAGCTTCAGAGAAAGGAACATATGTAAGGATATTCGACCCGCCCGTAGAAGGTAAGGTTGTCAGGGGCGGAGACGGCCT
>CAZPHR010000072.1:2192-2741 GCA_964586475.1 uncultured Methanomicrobiaceae archaeon | reverse complement strand
GGTCAGGCTGATCTCCCCACAACCGGGGAAGGGCTATATCGACTTTGAATACCACGGAACCATTAACAAGTAATTTCTCATTTTTTACGTATTCAGGGATGAAACTGCCTTTAATACCCGTTATTTCATATATTCGAAAAATAGTTATACCAGTCATACTTTATTTCAGTTCATGAAAACGATTCTGAGAACCAGCGAAGTTCAGGCAGGAGTTGATGTTACATACCTGTCCGGTGATAATGCAGAATCGGTGCTGTTCTCTTACGAGAATCTAATCGCCCTCAATATCAATGTCGCCGACCTTCTCGACCATCCGGAGTACTACGGGATTACCGACGACGGATCGAAAGTTATGAGGACAGATTTCTGCAAACCCGAACTGCATGAAAGAACAGGAAATGGTTGACCATACAAGTCAAAGAGGACAAATACACCATAAAAATAAAATTACATGGGAAAATAGGCACGAAATCTCATGGCTCCAGCAACACGGACAACTTACCACATACCACCAGTTTTTTTCCTTAAAGAGACAACCAGATATACCAT
>CAZPHR010000072.1:0-2182 GCA_964586475.1 uncultured Methanomicrobiaceae archaeon | reverse complement strand
ATGAAAATCCGGATGACTGATAAGTATGTCATTCAAAAATGCCAGGATTACCGGATGAAAACAATAATTCATCCCATTATAGGCCGTAAATTCCCGGAGAGCATATAAAACAGGTCACTTATTACAAACCGCCATTTTTTTTCCTCAGGAAGCGTACCAGATATGATATTATTGCATATTGGTCTGCACAGTATGCGCAGTCCAGAAGGAGATGATAATGAGCAGAGTCCTTATAATCGGTGCTGGCGGTGTAGGCAGCGTTGTCGTCCATAAATGCGCTGAAAAGCCGGATGTATTTAGTGAGATTACCCTTGCCAGCAGAACATACGAGAAATGTACAGGGATTGCAGGATCGGTCAGGGAAAGAACGGGAAGAGAGATTCAAACAGAACAGGTAGATGCAGACAGCGTTGATGAGCTTGTAAAACTGATATCAAAGATAAGGCCTGAGATAGTCATCAATACCGCACTTCCCTACCAGGACCTGACAATTATGGAGGCCTGCCTTAAGACCGGTGTATCCTATCTCGATACTGCAAATTATGAACCCCCTGAAGAGGCAAAATTCGAATACAGCTGGCAGTGGGCATACAGACAAAAGTTCACCGATAAAGGGCTAACAGCAATACTCGGGTGCGGATTTGACCCGGGTGTAACAAACATATTCTGTGCATACGCAAGAGACAAAATTTTTGATACCATCGATTACATCGACATTATTGATTGTAATGCAGGTGATCACGGTCACCCCTTCGCCACAAACTTCAATCCCGAGATAAATATCAGGGAGATTACACAGGAAGGAAGATACTGGGAAGAAGGAGAATGGAAAGTTATTCCGCCGCTTTCTGAATCAAAGATTATCGATTTCCCAGAAGTCGGTGAAAAGAGGGCATATCTGCTCTATCATGAAGAAGAGGAGTCCCTTGTAAAAAATATCCCCGGACTGAAGAGGATAAGATTCTGGATGACCTTCTCGGAAGAATACCTCACCCATCTCCGTGTTCTGCAGAATGTCGGAATGACTTCCATCGAACCGGTAGAATTTGAAAGGCATGAAATAATCCCGCTTAAATTCCTAAAGGCTCTCCTTCCTGATCCCGCATCCTTATCAGTCGGCTATACAGGCAAGACCAGTATAGGGTGCATCATAGAAGGAGTCAAAGACGGCCGGAGGATTAAAAAGATCATCTACAATGTCTGCGAGCATGAAAAAACAAACCGTGAAGTGGGTGCACAGGCGGTAAGCTATACCACAGGTGTGCCCGCGGCACTCGGTGCAGAGATGTATCTTCGTGGTACCTGGAATAAGCCGGGAGTCTGGAATGTCGAACAACTTGACCCTGCTCCTTTCCTTGAAGAGCTTGGAGACAGAGGGCTTCCCTGGTATATAAAGGATCTTTAGAGAAATGAAAAGCAAGATTGATTTAAGACATGAAAGGTCCGAATTACTGCCGGACCTCTCAGGAATAAAGACACCATGCTATCTCATCGACCTCTCGGCCTTAAAGAACAATGGCGAGAAGATATCCTATGTTGCAGAAAAGAGCGGAGGAAAGGCACTTCTTGCTCTCAAAGCCTTTGCCGCATGGAAGACATTTCCTGAGATCAGCGGATATTATTCAGGCACATGCTCCAGTTCGCTTGATGAAACAAGACTGGGCTTTGAAGAATTCGGCGGAGAGGTCCATGCTTTCTCACCTGCATACAAGGATTCCGAAATTGATGAGTATATCAGGATGTGCTCACATCTCTCATTCAACTCGCTTTCCCAGTGGGAGAGACACAAAGACAAAATCCTGAATTCAGAGAAGAAGGTCTCATGCGGACTGAGGGTAAACCCTGAGCACTGTGAGGTTGAAACTGCAATATACAATCCCTGCCGCCAGGGCTCAAGACTCGGGATCAAGTCTGATGAGATGCAGGATTTCGATTTCGACGGCATCGAAGGCCTCCATTTCCATGCACTATGCGAAAACAACGCCGATGCCCTTGAAAGAACACTGAATGCCTTTGAAGAAAGATTTTCCGGGTATATCGACGGGATGAAATGGATAAACTTTGGCGGCGGACACCACATCACGAGGAAAGACTACGATACTGAACTCCTCATAGATCTTATAAGGGAGTTTCGGAAAACATGGGGATGCGAAGTCTATATCGAACCGGGAGAAGCATGTGC
>CAZPHR010000071.1:0-5995 GCA_964586475.1 uncultured Methanomicrobiaceae archaeon | reverse complement strand
CTTTTTTAAGAAAAACACCGGCGTACTTCTTTGCAATTTTTGCGCCGATTGTGGGCTTCAAATCTTCCAGCCACAGGTAAAATCCTGTCATCTGGGGAGTACGCTTGGACTCAACCTTCAGCTCCCCGGATTTCTTCTGGACTATCTTAACATATTCATCCTTTTTCCGGGATTTCATGTAGATCACAGGCTCATATTCAGGGATATCCACCGCCAGGACAACCTTGGAATAGTCCCTGTCAATTGAATCAATAGAATGAATTTTCCCTCTCATCGTAAAGGTGCGGTTCTGCATAAGTGCTTTTATGCCTGAAGGATAGAGAGCACCGATGATAATTTTCTTTGAAACAGGCGGGATCTCATCTCTCTTCATCAGTTCATCCTTTCCCTTGCCTTCAAGCATCATCCCTACAATCCGGTCCCTTTTTTTATCATGCAGGGCGAGGTAATTGAAGGGTCTTTTCAATGGTATGTCAGATATGCCAATCAGTCTCGGGTGGTTAACGGGCTTTCTCGGAACACCTCTTATCGATGTCGGCGTAAGCAGTGTCTTTATCTCCTCACAGGTGGGCGTGATTATAACTACACTCTCGGTCTCCTTAACAAGCCTGCGAATGATTGAAGACCTTGAAATATCGACCGACGAAAAAAGGATGAAAGGCACGATTACCTGACCATAGAGGTACCCGAGAAGCCTCTTCTTGTAATGAACCTCTGCCTCCAGGTCCTTTAGATCTGATGCAGAAGTAACAATCTCGGCAAAGGAGATCCTGTCCTCACTGTCGACCCAGAGGATATCAACCTCTGCAATATCCTGCCCGTTGCCCCGGACATTAATATCACCACGGTTGGAATAAAAAAGCCCGTTCTGGCCAATCTCAATCTCCGGAGGCGGAAACGGGGCATCAGCCCCCTTCCGCACAACGTATTTAACCATATCAGATCTGCAGGATAATTCAAGGAGCATCTCATATATGAGGGATTCATACCATCGCCCCTCAGATGCCCTCATCTGGGATATTTCATCAGAGAACAGCTGCTTTTTTTCTATCTTTTTCAGGTGTCTTATCGATTTTCGGGCAAGTTTCCGGTCAGGTTTTTTTCGCGGAAAGTTTGCCTTTATCCATTCAAGTGTATTCATTTATTTCCAAATCCGGTATCCAGGCTTCTATAGATGTTTATAATTTGTATTTTTTAACTACCGGAGATGGAAAAACACTATCTTCGGCATTTCTAATCCAGCACCATTATCCTTCTTGTCAGGCTCTTATGAACTCTCTGTTCATGAAACTGTTTTATGTTGAAATGGTTATCTGCTGTTTCACGGACATCCACGTGGGTTACAACTACAGCCCGTCCTCCGGGCTTAAGCACACGCCTTATTTCTGCAAGCGAATCATTATAAAGGTTGTTCATGGATACAGCTCTTATACAGACTGACTGACCGTATGGGAGATCGGTTGCAACCACATCAACCGAAGCGTCCGGGAGGGGAAGGTGTGTGGCATCGGCACACATAACCTCAGCACCTGAAAGGTTTTCCCTGCACCCTTTAAGCATTAAACGATCCATATCAGACCCGATTACCCTGCAACCCAGCATTTTGCCTTCAAGCAGGATACCACCGGTCCCGCAGAACGGATCGAGCAATAGATCATCCTTATCTGCAAGTGCGAGGTTAACAAGTGTCCTTGCCATAACCGGCATCATGACACCCGGGTGGAAGAAGGCTCTCCTCATAGGATTACGATAGGCAAACCCCCCGCGATCAATTTTGAAAATAACGCGACCGAAGAAGCACCTTTCCCCGGAAAATACAGCCCTGTACTCTTCTTCAGGAGAATTAAGGGATACAGGGCCGTCTATATGCGACCCTATACAGCGCTCGAGATCGAGCTGGGAATCCTTAACTGATGTCCCGGAGACCTTTTTTACACGGCCGGCAAAGGTTTTCCCGGTTTTTATATTCAGGTCTTTTAAAAGATCCTCAAAAGAGGATCTCTCAGCACTGCACTCACCAAGATACTCCATCACCGAATGTGTCATTGCAAGTCGCTCTGTCTCTTCGGGTACAGGGCATTGTGCAACTGCCACCTGTTCCTCGCAATCAACCAGTTTTCCAACGCACTCTATCTCACAAAATGGTATCTTCGGGTGCTCGCCTGAGAGTTCAAAGATTAATTTCATAATATATGTCCTGAGTATTTGGGTGTAAGGTGAAAAAAAGGTTCATATAAAAATTAGGAAATTATTGGGAGCTACTTCTTAGAACCCTTCTTCTTACCCATCATTCCCTGGAAGAATCCGGTCTTTTTAGAGTCCTTCTTTTCGGATTCTATCTCAAGAAGACGTGTATAAAGCTCCTTCTCCTCGTCACCAAGATCCTTTGGAATAACAATACTGACACGTACAAGAAGATCTCCGGGTCTTCCGCGACGTCTTACGCCCTCGCCGGGGATCTTTAATGCAGTACCATGCTGGATACCTGCCGGGATCTTAAGCTCAACCTCGCGGTCATCGATGGTGGAAATATCGACCCTGGTCCCTACAGCCGCACCAGCTGCAGAAACAGTTACGGTAGTCTCAAGATTATCGCCGATACGCCTGAACTTTGAATCAGCAAGAACGTCAACCTCAATGAAAAGGTCACCGTTAGATGCACCGGGATCTCCCGCCTCACCGTATCCTTCCATCCTGAGTCTCATTCCGCTCTCGATTCCTGCAGGGATGTTTACTGTGATTGTCCTTTTGACTCTTTTATGACCCGAACCACCGCATTTTGAGCATGTGCTCTCAGGAATCTTACCTCTCCCCTTACACTGGGAACATGTGGCCATGCTTACAAAACTGCCGAACGGGGTCCTGTTCTCACGCCTCTCCTGCCCGGAGCCTCCACAGCGGGGACAGATACGGGTCTTCTTCGTCGAACTCCCGGTCCCCTCGCATTCATCGCAGGATTCGGTGTGCATCACCTCTATTTCCTTCGATGTCCCAAGGACGGCATCCTTAAGGGTAACCTGAATTCGCATCAGCAGATCAGCGCCGGGCTGGGGGCCGCGGGGTCCTCTCCGGGCACCCCCGCCGCCGAAGAATGCATCGAATATATCGCCGAATCCTCCGAAATCAGCATTAAACCCGGCTCCGCCAAATCCTCCACCGGAATACTGACCTTTGGAGGCACTGGTAAAGGTATCATGCCCCATATGATCGTACTGGGCACGTTTCTGGGGATCAGAGAGGACGCTGTAGGCTTCATTTATCTCCTTGAACTTCTCATCAGCGCCCTCTTCCTTGCAGACATCAGGGTGGTACTTCTTTGTCAGGGTGCGGTATGCTTTTTTAATCTCCTGTTCGCTTGCAGTCTTTGGAACATTCAGTACATCATAGTAATTTGTGGCACCCATCTTTACAACCTGAACCTAAGGATTATTCCTTCTTCTCTTCGTCGTCTTTTACTTCGTAATCAGCATCGACAACATTTTCATCTTCGCCCGCAGCACCTTCGCCTTCAGCTTTTGCAGCCTCGGCTTCTGCCTGTGCCTGCTGGTAAATCTTTGTCGTCGCGGCAAATACTGCCTCCTGGAGCTCTTCTACGTCCTTCTTCAGGGCCTCGGTGTCTTCCCCTTCAATTGTCCCTTTGACTTTCTCGAGAGCGGATTCGATCTTCTGCTTATCTTCAGCCTCAATCTTATCCCCACTGTCCTTAAGGAGTTTTTCTGCAGCGAAGACAGAGTTGTCGGCGCTGTTTCTAATCTCAATCTCCTCGCGCTTCTTTTTGTCGGCCTCTTCAAAGTCTTTTGCTTTGTTGACCATCTCATCGATCTCATCCTTGGAGAGTCTCTTGTCCCCGGAGATCGTGATCGCCTGCTGGTTCCCTGTGCCGAGATCCTTTGCAGAGACATTGATTATTCCGTTCGCATCGATATCGAATGTGACTTCAATCTGGGGAATACCTCTTGGAGCGGGCGGAATCCCTGTAAGCTGGAATTTGCCGAGCGTAAAGTTGTCAGATGCCATTGCACGCTCCCCCTGGACCACATGAATCTCGACGCTGGTCTGGTTGTCTGCTGCAGTTGTAAAGATCTGGCTCTTCTTTGTGGGGATTGTGGTGTTCCTCTCGATCAGTTTTGTTGCAATACCCCCGAGTGTCTCGATTGAGAGCGTCAGCGGAGTTACGTCAAGAAGAACTACATCCTTTGCCTCACCGGTAAGAACACCTCCCTGTATCGCTGCACCGACTGCCACGCATTCATCGGGGTTTATACCCTTGTCAGGATCCTTCCCAAGCAGGGATTTTATCCTCTCCTGGACAAGTGGTACGCGTGTCGAACCACCCACAAGAAGAACATGATCGATATCCTTTGCAGTAAGCTTGGCATCGCTGAGAGCCTGCTTTACAGGACCTATTGTTTTGTCCACGAGATCTCCGATAAGCTGCTCAAACTTTGCCCTTGTAAGATCAATGTCAAGGAACTTCGGGCCGCTTGAATCGGTTGTGATGTAGGGCAGGTTGATATTTGTCTTCTGAACGGTTGACAGCTCTTTCTTGGCATTCTCAGCTGCATCGCGAAGCCTCTGCATTGCCATCTTGTCTGAGCTTAGATCGATACCTTCCTGCTTCCTGAACTCATCAACAAGGTATTTGACGACAAGATGATCAAAGTCATCTCCTCCGAGATGGTTGTCACCGGCCGTTGACTGTACCTCAAAGACACCATCTCCAAGTGTAAGAATGGAGACATCAAACGTTCCGCCGCCGAGATCATATACAAGAATTGTCGCATCGCCTTCCCTTTCGATACCGTATGCAAGTGCACTTGCTGTGGGCTCGTTGATTATTCTCAGGACTTCAAGCCCTGCAATCTTTCCGGCATCTTTTGTTGCATTCCTTTGTGCGTCATTGAAATATGCAGGAACTGTTATTACGGCCTTCTTGATCTCTTCCCCAAGATATGCTTCTGCATCTACCTTGAGCTTCTGGAGGATCATTGCCGAGATCTCCTGCGGAGTGAAGGACTTATCGTCTATGGAAACCTTTCTGTCGGTGCCCATATCCCTCTTTATCGAGATAATTGTTTTATCAGGATTTGTTACAGCCTGCCTCTTGGCAACGCTTCCGACAAGACGTTCGCCCTCTTTTGAAAATGCCACAACCGATGGAGTTGTTCTTGCACCCTCTGCATTTGGAATGACAACGGGTTTTCCGCCTTCCATGATCGACATACATGAATTGGTTGTTCCAAGATCAATTCCAAGAACTTTATTTGATACCATAATTACTTCTCCTCATTATGCTTTTTTTCGGGTTTTCCTTTTGACACTGCAACTTTTGCGCTCCTGATAACCCTGTCTCCCATGCAGTAACCACAGGAGACCTCATCGATTATGATCCCTTCCTCGCTATCGGAGGGGACATAAGCAATGGCTTCGTGTTTTTCAGGATCGAATTTTTTATTTACCGACTCTATGGGTTGTATTGAATGCTGTTCGAGTACTTTTTTGAGAATCTTTTTAATCTGTTCAAGACCTTCACGAAGTGAGGAATCATCAGACATACTGGCCCTTTCAAGATTATCGGCAACTTCCAGGATTCCTGAGGCAAACTGCTCTATTGCGCGGGTTGCCCTGTCATTCGCTTCACGGGAACTTCTCTTTCTGAAGTTTTCAAAATCCGCAGCCAGTCGCAGGTACCTGTTATTGAGATCATCCAGCCGGGCCTGTAGTTCTGCTTCCCTTCCGTTAGCATAATCGCCATTTTCTTCCCGGACATCTTCGCCGTATTCACCTACAACAGCATAGTCATCCATTGTAGGGGAATCCTGATCATTTTCTTTGTTAGTTTTCTTCTCGAGATCCTCATCATTCATCCTTCAATACTCCATAAAGACAATTTATAACCCTTATACCATACTAAATGGTTAGTGGTTCTATATAATAATAACTCCCTATCTGCGAACAGTTCTATATAAATTTTATTGATATAGGAGATCATTTC
>CAZPHR010000070.1:0-6028 GCA_964586475.1 uncultured Methanomicrobiaceae archaeon | reverse complement strand
ATCCTGAATATGGAAAATATCAGGGATATATTCCTCAATATCCGTGTGACCCCGGATCTTACGCAGGTCGCCGGTGCCCTGGGACTTGCCGTTATCACAATATACCCGAAAGATGCCGGCCAGAAGGGAATCGTCGGTGCGGCTGTCAAGGTTATAACGGATCACAACCTCTCTATTAGGCAGATCTTTGTAACCGACCCTGTACTCTCCGAAGATCCGAGGCTGGTTGTAATCCTTGAATCAAACCTGCCTGCAACCGTATACGAGAAGCTGAGAGCCCTTCCCCAGGTTCGAAAAATAATTATTTAACGATATTTCTCGATCTCATCCGAGAGATCCTTCATTCTTTTTCTGATATTGTCGGGAAGATCTGCTGACCTGTGCAGTCTTTCTTCAATAGAAATCTCTTCAGTACCCGAGATCAGGTTGTCTGCATGCGCGACGATCTTCTCTTCGATTGTCTCTGGTATGCAGTCTATGTGTTTCAGGCCCTTTTCGCTGTACTCATCTGCAGTAATACCTGCGCCTATATGCGTCTCGATGATCCTGCAGACCTCTTCGGGAAGTCCGTATTCCCTGCAGATATCCGCTCCAGCCTGGGCATGGGCGATTGTATGTGTACTGCATCGCCCGATATCATGTAAAATTGCACCGGTTTCTACAAGTTTTATGTCGGCCGGTGCATTGCGTGCAAATTTCATTGCAAGATCACGTACAGCAATGCAGTGTTCGATGACATTCTCCGGGCATCCGGATTTTTTTAAAATAGATATTGGATCTATATCGGGGTGCTTCACGCTTTTCCCAGGTTTTCCTTGATTGATTCCACGCGACGCTTCAAAGCTTCTGCAAGGAGGTCGTTGTCGAAATGGTCCATCTTTTCATCACAGTTGATGCAGATGAAGTCCCTTGCCATCGCTTCATCAAAAGTGTATCTCAGGCCGCAGGTATTGCAGATATAGAAATCATTGAGAACCTCATAATCTTCCCTTGTTTTGAGAATATCAAGAACATCATCCATCTCCTCTGAGAGAACAGTGTCGAGGTTCTGGAACTTTAGAACCCACAGGTATGTAAGCCAGCCTGTCTCGGAATTTTTTATCCGCCGGTATTCGGCAAGGCGCTTCCCGTAGAGCGTATATAGGGTATGCCTTACGCTGTTTAAGTTGATTTCAACAATTTCGGCAAGCTCCTCATCGCTGTATTCTCCCTCTGCCGGGAATTTTTCTATAAGTGTAAGCCCCTCTTCTCCGACGAGACGGAATATATATGCTCTTACCGCTTCGTTTTTAAGTGCATCTTCTACAGCTACCATCTGCTTATATATCTGGCAATTTCTTTAATAGTTTTATCCAGAGATGATTCCGCCTCCGGCAGAGTTGATCCCTCGCCGTAAACGCTCATAATTGCTCCGCCCTCTTCTATTTCGTCGTCTTTCCATGGAATGTCAGCAATTTTGGGATAAAATTTCTTCATATCATCAGATACTTTTAGATCACGCTCCGCAAAAATTACCTTTCTTGCAACGAATTTTTTAGGTTTTGGAGAATATTCAGGTAGTATTCCCATGCAGGCGTTTATATGCGCTTCAAAAATATTGAATCCTGTCGATATTTCAATAATGTCAAGTGTCGCCTGGAATCGCGGGTTAATCTCAATGGCGTATATTCCTTTATCTGAAAGGATGAAATCGATACCAATCGAGCCTGTACAGCCGGATAGTGCGGCGATTCTTTCCGCTTCCCTTATAAGTCCATCCTTTTTTTCTGAAGGAAATGGAGTTGCCGCCCCTGCAAAACCAAATGCCTTCTCTCCTGCACCGCCCCTGAGGTACTGGAGATTTGCTGCAATTGCTTTTGCCCGCCCGGGTGAAGCAATGCACGATACGCTGCAGGGAATTCCTTCGATAAATTCCTGCCTTACATAGGGGGTATCCGGCCAGAGGCTGCAGAATTCATCCTCTTCCTGCTGTGAATTAACTATTGTGTTTCTCCATCCGCCTGCTCCACGGCATGGTTTCAGCATTGCGGGATATTGATTGTCGGCAAGAATTGAAGGAACATTGATTGAGTGATCCTCAAAAAATGCCTGTATCTTATTTTTGTCGATAAATTCTCCGGCTTTTTCCCGGGAACTTCCTGATATTTTTTTTGAAACGGAGATGTCCTCTGCTCCTGAAGTAACAACAAGAATATCGGGCCTGATTTTTTTGCATGAATCGTTGATAATTCCTGGAAGGGAATCAAGGTCCTCGAATGTTCTGCAGGATTTTGTATTCCAGGTAAGATCCTGGTCGCAGAAGGCATCAATTGCATGTACTTCATATCCTGCCAGTTTTGCAGAACATGCAACATGGCGGGTTGCAAACCCTGCGACAAGAACACGCCCCTTCAATCTTTAAACCTCTTTCCTCTCTCTGAAGGCTCAATCTTCAGCTCTGCATCAGGAAATTCAAGATTCAGGGTGCTGCTGTCGAAAAGGTGGTCAAGAAACAGGGCAAGGCTTGAAATTTCAGAATGCGGCTGAGTTGTCACAGAGATATTATAGTCGGCCATTCCGTAGATGTCGGACGGCACTTTCTCAGCGCCTACGACCACCAGGACATTCTCATGCTCTTTAATCTCAGCGATTCCGGATGTCATTGGAATCCCGTACATCGTCAAGTGGACGACGACCCCTCCGTCAGCCTTCCATTCATTAATGCATCTCTTCCAGCTGATGTTGTTGGAGACAAAAAAATCTCCTCCCCATCTTCCGGCAACATCCTCTATTGATTTTTTTATATTTTTATCATCTGATGCGAGGTACATCCCCTCAGCACCAAGTGCCCGGGCTGTTAGCCCTACGTGTGTTGTGACTCTCCTGTCTCTTTCAGGCCTGTGGCCCAGCCGGAGAATGCATACTTTTTTCGTCAAACCAGAACCTTCATCCTTTATAATCCGGGTTGGCTTTAATAACCCCGTTTTCAATAATCACAGGACTGTCGGGATCTAATTCTGCATTTCAGCAGCATCTCATGAACCGACAGTAATCCTGCTTTTTCCCCTTCATATCTGATAAGACAATTCGATTCAAGCCTTTTCAGTGATTCAGTGATGATTTCGTTTTCAAAACCAGATTTCGACGAAATTTCATCTATGGATGCACTATTTTTATACGCAATAATGTGGTATATACTCCAGTCGATCTCTTCTTCACGCACGTAGTTACATGTTTCCCTGAAGAGAGATTATAACTTTCTTATGTCTCTGTAAAAATGACTCCTTGGAGAAAATTATGAAATATTTAAACTGATTATACAGTTATCTGACCTTTTGATATTTTTTTAAGGCCTTCATAATAGAAATACAGAATTTCCCGGTAAAAATCCTTTAAATCCGGAATGAAGTATGTCATGCCCCATCCAACGAGAATTATCGCCAAAAATGTGAAACTTATCCTGCCTATGACATTGTGAGCCCAGAAAAAGCTTTCATGCCCCGGGAATCCTCCGGATGCAAACTCCGAAAAATAAGGGAACCACTGTTCGGAATATGCCTTTACTACAAATGCAATCCTGACGATGTTTAACAGAGCCAGTGAAATAATTACAAATCCGGCGGCTGCAATCTTTTGTTTTAGATCTGCCTCTCCACCGGAGGCCATTCCGAGCATGACCGCCATTCCGACAATTGGGGTGCATGAAAAAGTGATGATGATCCCATAACCGTTGCTGAGGATACAGTCCCATGAAGGAGCCTCTGCAGAATGGCCGATCATAGTAAGTGCGAAGATGGTATTGTCGACCTGCATCTTAATGAGCCACTCAGATATTATCTGGTTTGGCGCTATTATGGAATATACGATGAATGCGACAGCTGCAACCGTTGTAATCTTAAATGCTGTTTCATTTCTGGAAAATGATCCTGTAATTGTTGTTATAAACAGGGGGAGTGAGAGCACTGCTGCAAGGGGGTATATAAATTCATTTTCTGCCACATGCCCGAGAGAGAACAGTACAAAGAAAAGCCCGAGAAAGATCCATCCTCCGGCTGCAAAGTAGTTTTTGTACTTTGTCGGTACAAGGAAGATTATGAATGAGATTAATGACAATATCAGCAGAATCCCGATCATTTGTTATATGAAACTGCTTTTTTTTATCTGATAAATGATGCGTTTTTGGTTGTGATGCCATTTAAAAAAAGACTTCATCTTTATTCAGGTATTTTTATTAATTCTAATTGTAAATAGGATGATTCAGGAACAAACCGGATCAAATGGAGCAATTATGACTGACAATATCGAACTTGCCGAACTTGCTGATCAGATACTGGATATTGCAGACGAGGACTATGACCGTCTATCATCCATAATTGAAGAACTTGATGAGGAGACAAGAGATGATATTCTGGTATCCGATTTTCTTCATGCCTACCAGGTTTTCTATTATTTTTTCAGGACAGCTCCAGCTGAGATTGTTATCGACCGACTTATGCTGGAGCCAGCCTCGTCACTCGAGCACGGCGTATTCATTGACAATTATGACATATTCGGGCTCTGGTTCATTATAAAGGAAAAAGAAGGGATAATCTTTGTTTCTGACGGAGATAAAATTCTGAATAGCTTTACAGGTAGATCCGCATATGAGGATGCCGTGAAATACGCGAAGTCCTGTGAATGGTGAATTCAGCCGGAAGTGATGAGTTTTTCATCAAAGATTGCCGCTTTTAGCGGGGGGATTGATCCCCATCCGGCATTTTCTCCTGCATATGTAGCAAAAATTCCGTCAATTCCCATATCCTCCGGTTCGGGCATTGAGTATTCTGCCAGGGGTGATGTAATATTGTTGCATATCATTGTAGCCCATGCATCGGCAAGCGATACATCATTTGAGAAGACTGTAACAGAATCTGCAATCCCGAATGAGATCGACGGACCGACGGTTGCCGAGGATGTGCAGACCCCGTAGATCTCCTCTCCTGGGGGGAGTACAAATGCAGATTTCCTGCTTAGTGTTGAGTTTCCCGCATAAAGCCCTATTCTGATCTCCCTGTCGGAAAAAAGAGCGATATCTCCTCCATTATCGATTATTCCTGCTGATGCACCAGATTCTTTCATTGCAGAAACCCCGGCCCATGCGATAGTCCCTGCAACCGCTGCCATGGGACCTGTCCCGGCTCTTTCTGAGGCACTGACCATCCTCTTTACATGGAGGGACTCACTATCGCTTTCAACCGGAACAAGACTCGTCAAAAAGAGAGGATTTATCAAGATTTCAGATTCAATTTCCATTCTCGCACTGACCATTGCCTCTTTTGCAGACTCGATGTAATCCTTTTCATCGGCAAGAATTGTGGTTATTGTTGTCTTGTACCTGAAAGATTTCCTTATCATATCCTACTGGTGGAGGGAAAGTGCATTGTGCGGACACGCTTCGACGCATTTCCCGCAGAGAACGCAGTTCTCTGTCTTCAATGTAATATTCCATTCTTCATCAAAGGAGAATACATTCTGCGGGCAGACGCTGATGCATTCCCCGCAGTCTATACATTCCTCTTTATTCCGGCTGACCGAATCTTCGAGTCTTTCAACCTCTGCTCCAAATTCCTTCAACCTGTCACAGACGCGTTTTGCTTCAGAATCTGCGACCTCTATCAGGACTTCCCCGGACATCGATTCGATATTTGCCCTTTCCACGTTTATCAGGACGCCGGTATCGAGAACGGTCTTTGCAATAATCGGCTCCTGGCCGCGTTTTTTATGGAATCTTACGAGTAATTTCATTTATACCACCTCTTTCCGAGAAGTTTGCCCAGATCGGTCCCTGTAAGAATTCCAAGAAGCCTGCCTTCATCGTCAATCACCGGAAGAGCGCTGATATTGTTCCTCTCCAGTTTCATCGCCGCGATATCCACAGCTTCCTCCGGTGTTGTGGAGATTACATTCTTCGACATCACCATTGAGACACTCTCGTTTACATTCTCTTTGATTCTCGCATTTGAAACGTCATAAGTTGTGACTATTCCGACAACCTTGTTTTGATATTTTT
>CAZPHR010000069.1:0-6038 GCA_964586475.1 uncultured Methanomicrobiaceae archaeon | reverse complement strand
GGAAAAACAGCATCCCCCGAGAGTCCTCCGGAACCGTTGCCGAGAACAGGTTTCCCAAGTTCAGTCGAGATCCTCATGGCACGAACAGTATTTATCGCCACAAGTGCTGAAGCACCTCCCCTCTCAGCCGCAGCACCGCACTCTCCAATGTCAGTTACATTAGGAGTCAGTTTGACCCAGACAGGTTTTCCAAGCCCGGATACAGCCCTGGTACAGTCATAAACCAGATCCGGATCAGAACCTATCTGCGCCCCGTACCCTTCGGCATGGGGACAGGAAACATTCAGCTCAAAACCTGCCGCACTATCGATGAACCAGGAAGCCACCTCTGCGAACTCTTCCGGATTTGCGCCAAATACGCTGGCTATCACAGGTTTGCCCCTTAACGGCTCAATTTCGCCAATAAAATCATGCGAAGGGTTGGGAAGCCCCATGGCATTTAAAACTGCACCGTCAAGTACCTGGACACAGGGACCCTTGTGGCCCTCTTTGGGATAAGGTCCTATTGACTTTGTGACCACACCCCCTGCACCACTCTCCAGAATCCTGTTCAGCGATGCTCCGGTAGTTCCGAGAACACCTGCAGCAAGAACAAGATGGTTTTTAAGATTGATTCCGCCGACATTGACAGAATCGTTTAAATTCAACGTTATCATCAGGAATCAATATTTGGTGCAAGAAGAATAGGTGGCCATGCTGCACTTTTATCTGCAGCGACCGGAGTTGCCGATGAAATACATCTTTATGACGTGGATTCACGGCTTCTGGAGGCCCAGAAACTTGATCTGCTCCATACCGGACTCGATATTAATATTGACACTGACCCTGACAATATCAGGCCTTCCGACATTATCCTTTTTACTGCAGGGATGCCGAGAAATCCACAGATAAAGACCAGGGCCGATCTTCTTGATGTAAATATTAAGGTGGCCTCGGACTGTATGAAATATATCAGGGGATTTGAAGGGGTATTCATTACAGTGACAAACCCGATGGATGCCCTCAATTATTATTTCTGCACAAAAGGAGGGATTGAAAAATCCAGGTGCATAGGTTTTGGAGGGCAGCTCGACACTGTACGATATAAGTTGTTCCTTCAGGAGAAGGGCATATATCCTAAACAAAACGCGCAGGTACTGGGAGAACACGGTGAATTTCAGGTTCCGGTTTTTTCCGGCCTTGATGCGGATATACCACCTGATTTACGAGAGGATATACTTCAGATGATGAGGGGAGCAAGCATGCCTGTAATCAGGGGCAAAGGCGGCACAGTATTCGGCCCGGTGCAGAACATCGTTGAACTCATCAGGGTTGTTTCAGAAGATTCAAGGATAAGTGTTCCATGCTCATGTACCCTGGATGGTGAATACGGAATATCCTCATGCTCAATTGGAGTTCCGGCTGTTATCGGGAGGAATGGAATACACGCGATCGGGGAGATCAGCCTTGATGAATGGGAAACCGAAAAACTGAACGAAGCAGCAGACCACCTGAAAACCCTCTGCAGGAGATTCTAGAATGGGAGCTAACCCGGGTTTATCAATCGCAATTAACCAGGTCGAATACTCCAATACTGCCCAGGGCCCCGTTATCCATATCCTTGGACGTGATGAATCAAAGAATGCACATGAGATCAGGGTGAAGGGTTTCCGGCCCTATTTCTATGCTCCTGCAGAACAGGCTGATCGAATCCCTGCTCCCGACTCTGCAGAAGTTGATCTTTCAAATGAATTTGATTCAATAAGAGGTGAAAAACTCCGCAGAATATATACCCGGACGCCCGGAGATGTGAGAGATGCAAGAGAGAGATACAAGCATTTTGAAGCTGACATCCTCTTTACTACGCGCTTTATGATTGATTGTGGGATTACCGGAGCCCTGACAGCCCCCTCAGATGAAGCAGATTATAAAGAGATCGAACCGGGGAACCTGAATGTCTCTCCCCGCATCTGCATGATGGATATCGAATGCGAGGACCTCAACGGTTTTCCTGATCCAAACAGGGACCGGATCAACTGCATTACCTGCTGGGACTCCTATGATGAATATTATACTACCTTCTTCTGGAAAAATGAAGATTCACCATTCAAAGACAGCATCAAACCATCCCGTGAAAATCATACAATAATGGAATTCGATACCGAGAAAGAGCTCCTTTCAGCCCTTGTCTCATATATCCACGAAAAGGATCCGGATATCATGTCGGGATGGAATTTCGTTGATTTTGATATTCCTTATACACTTAAAAGAATGCAGAACCTCAATATTGCAGAGGATTCTCTTTCAAGACTCCCCGGTGCATCTTCCAGGAGCCCGGTAAGGGGAAGAGCCCTCTTTGACCTGCTTACTGCATATAAAAAGATGCAGGGGGCGAGAAAAGAGTCATACAGACTTGACGCAATCGCCGAGGATGAACTTGGCGAAGGAAAAGTCAGATACACCGGAACGATCTCAGAATTATGGATAGATGACCCCCAGACTCTCGTGGACTACAACCTGAAAGACGTTGAGCTTTGTGTTGAGATCAACAGGAAAAATGACATAATTGAGTTTTACCAGGAGATTGCAAGATATGTGGGCTGTCCCCTTGATAATACAATCAATTCATCAAATGTCATAGATATCTTCGTCCTGAGAAAGGCTCACGGGCGCTATGTCCTCCCCTCAAAGGGCTATGCCGACGCAGAAGAGTTTGAAGGAGCAACGGTTTTTGACCCGTCCCTTGGAGTAAAAGAGAATGTCATTGTACTCGACCTGAAATCGCTATATCCGATGTGCATGATGACAATCAATGCATCTCCGGAAACAAAGGATCCTGAGGGCGAACTGCACGCACCCAACGGAATCAGATTTAAAAATGAGCCGGACGGTCTTACAAGAAGTATCATCAGTGATCTGCTCTCCGAGCGGGATGAGAAAAAAGCCCTGAGAAACAACTACGATTACGGTTCACCGGAATACAGGCTGTATGATCTTCAGCAGAATGTTCTGAAGGTGATAATGAACACCTATTATGGAGTCAGCGGATACGCAAGGTTCAGGCTTTATGACAGGGAGATTGGTTCTGCAGTAACATCTGTAGGAAGAGCGATCATAGAACATACAAGAAAAGTAATCGAAGATATGGGATTTTCAGTACTCTATGGGGATACGGACAGCTGTATGATCCAGCTTCCGCCTCTTGGCAGAGAAGATACGATAACTACCGCCCAAAAGATCGAAGCAGAACTTAATGCAAGCTATTCAGCATTTGCCAAAGATGTTCTCGGAGCCCGGAAGCATTACTTCTCGATAAAATTTGAAAAGATCTATAAGCGCTTCTTCCAGGCAGGGCGAAAAAAGAGGTATGCAGGACATCTCATATGGAAGGAGGGAAAAGATGTCGACCAGATCGATATCGTCGGCTTTGAGATGAAGAGAAGCGACTCACCTCATATGACTAAAGAAGTCCAGCTGCATGTAATGGAGCTTATACTGAAAGGGTCTGATATCTCCGAACTTAAGGCATATCTTAAAGAGATTATTACAGGTTACAGGAAAGGAATTTATTCACTTGATGATATCGGTATTCCCGGCGGGATCGGAAAAAATCTCGACGCCTACGAGAACAGGGATGCACATATTCGCGGAGCGGTATATTCCAATGAATACCTTGGGACCGATTTCAAGAAAGGAAGCAAACCAAAAAGGGTCTATATCAAAAATGTCACTTCAAAATACCCTAAAACAGATGTAATATGTTTTGAATACGATGACCAGGTGCCACCCGAATTTATTGTAGATTATGAGACTATGCTTGAGAAGAGTATCAAACAGCCGATTTCAAGAATGATTGAAGCAATAGGCCTGAAATGGAATGACGTCGATCCCTCAAGAACAACACTTTTTGATTTCGGGATGTAAGAAAAGTGAATAGGATATCTATGAAATTTACCGGCTGGGTGGAATCGAAGGGAAGAGTTCTTCAAAATGATGAGATTCTCCGGATTATTAAAGGTGATAGATCCGGAATATGCAGTTGCGGCGGTGAATTTTATATTGAATGGAATGGATGCCGTGCAAGAGACCATCTTGGGATTATTCCCGGAGAATGCCCTCCCGGAAAGATCATATGCAATAATGATGTGATATGCGATATCATTCCGGAAACCGGAGAACCGGAACTTGAGGAGGCAATAGTTCAGGCTATAAGACTCAGGAGTGATGAGGGTGTGGTGGCATTCTCCGGGGGTGTTGATTCTGCTCTTATTGCGGCAGTGTCAGGCAGGCCTTCGGTCACCGCAGGTATCAGCGGGTGCCATGATATAATCCATTCACTGGAAGTGGCAGAGATGGCCGGAATAAAATCGCATTCTATCTGTGAAATTGAGAAGGATGAGATTGAACCAGTACTTAAAACAGTCCTGAAATTAATACCCGGGAAGACTCCTGTAGATGCATCAATTGCAACAACACTCTTTTTTGTCGCAAGATGGGCATCTCAAAACGGCCACAGGAGAATCCTCGCGGGTCAGGGTGCAGATGAACTCTTCGGTGGTTACGCCCGGTATCTTGAGCCGGGAGATATTGCTGAAAAACTTAGAAAAGACTTTGAAGGCCTTTCCGCCCAGTCACTTCGCGATCAGTCTGTCGCATCAGTTCATGGCACTTATATATCATGCCCCTATCTTGACATGAGAGTCGTGCGCGCTTCAGGAAAACTCCGGCCTGACGAAATAGTATACTCAGGCATAAGAAAATACCCCCTAAGAAAGGTAGCTGCAGCCCATATGCCTGAAGAAGCAGCCTTTTACAGTAAGAAAGCGATGCAGTACGGGAGCGGAGTCTGGAAAGAGATCCAGGCACTTACACGTAAAAACGGTTATAAAAATTCGGTGCAACGGTACATAGATCAATTGATAAAATCAAATTAATTCCCGAGGGTCTTTTAATGGTCACTAAAGAAGAAGTGGAAAACATATCAAAACTGGCTGATATTACAATAGAGAAAGATAAACTGAGCAGTTTTACAGGTCAGTTCAATAATATACTTGAATACTTTGACATTCTTGACAACGTCGAGATGGATGAAGCAGAAGAGCCAGACATTTACAATGTATTCCGCGAAGATGAGGTTACACCTTCACTTACACAGGAAGAAGCGCTGGATAACGCCGGTGAAACAGAAGACGGGTTTATCGTTGCACCGAAGGTGATGTGATGCCTGGAAAATATGATATAAAATGTGAAGACCGGAATAATGCATTTATCACCCTCCTTAAATCTGCAGAGTATAATGAAGGCGGAATATTATCTGGAATTCCGGTCGCCGTCAAGGACAACATATCCACAAAGGGAATTGAGACTACCTGCGGTTCCAGGATACTCAGGGGATACATTCCTCCATATGATGCACATGTCGTTTCAATGCTGAAAAAAGAAGGTGCAGTAATAGTCGGCAAGACGAATATGGATGAATTCGGGATGGGAACAACTACCGAAAATTCCGCATTCGGCCCCACCACCAACCCATGCGACCCCTCGAGAGTTCCCGGAGGATCATCCGGAGGAAGCGCGGCAGCTGTCGCTTCCGGAATGGTGCCAATGGCTCTCGGCAGTGATACAGGAGGATCAATCAGGTGTCCTGCAGCATTCTGCGGAATTGTTGGTATGAAACCTACATACGGAAGGGTTTCACGTTTCGGACTTATTGCATATTCAAACTCACTCGAACAGATCGGCCCCATGGCTGAGGATGTAAAGGGAGTTTCAGACCTGATGAAAGTGATCTCAACACCCGATACATACGACACAACGGCCTATAAAAATCCTTACTCACATAATCCAACACCGGAAAATATCCGTGGAAAGAAGATAGGAATACCTTCGGAATATTTTGGAGAGGGTGTTGATGCAAAGGTTGCTGAAAAGATTAGGGATGCGATCAGCGTTCTCGAAGATCTTGGAGCAGAAACCGTTGAATGCAGTATACCGAGTATGGCCTACGCACTTGCCGCCTATTACGTCACATGCACAAGCGAAGCATCATCAAATCTTTC
>CAZPHR010000068.1:0-6073 GCA_964586475.1 uncultured Methanomicrobiaceae archaeon | reverse complement strand
CCGAATCTGGCAGATGCAAGCTATTTTATTGGATGCGGCGTTGACGATCTTGGTGGAGTATCTCCTGTTACGATCGATTATGTGAACCCCGAACATCCCTGGCCGGAGATCGATGAACTGAAGTCCGTTGCAGGTGAAAAACGGCTGAGAGAGAGGCTTTGCATCTACCAGAGATACATTTACCGTGGCTGGTATCCTGACGGGCTTAAGTGCATCATTGAAAAACTTAATGATGATATCCGAAAGAGAAATGAGCAACAATAATTCAGGGCATAACTAACATGGCGAAAAATGAACTGCTTTATGAAGGGAAGGCAAAGTCCATATATGGGACCGACAATCCTGCTGAACTAATTTCTGTCTTCAGGGACGATATCACCGCATTCAACGGTGAAAAGAAGGATCAGCTTTCAGGTAAGGGTGTATATAACGCGACCGTTTCGGCCTTCTTCTTCAGACTGCTTGAAGATAAGGGAATAAAGACCCATTTTATAAAAATGACTGATGAGAGAACAATGCTGGTCTCAAAACTTGAGATGATTCCACTTGAAGTCATCGGAAGGAACAGGGCTGTAGGCTCTATTGTCAGGAAATTTCCATTTAAGGAGGGTCAGATCCTGAATCCTCCTCTCGTTGTCACCGATTACAAGGACGATGAACGCGGCGATCCTCCCATCTGTGACAACATTATTTATGCCCTTGGAATCCTGACCCCGGAGGAACTCGGACAGGTCCGGGAAATGACACTGAAGATCAATGAAATTCTCTTTGAATTTTTTGATAAACTGGGCCTTTTATTAGTCGATTTCAAGATTGAATTCGGCAGACTCGACGGAGAGATTGTTCTTGGTGATGAGATAAGCATGGATTCGATGCGCCTTTGGGACAAGGAGACCGGAGAATCATTTGACAAGGATGTCTACAGGTTTGGGAAAGGTGACGTAATGTATGCATATGGACGAGTGGTTGAAAAAATTGAAGCATGGAAGAGACAGAATGTAAGGTGAGTCCATGAAATTCAGCTTGAAAATTACCATATCATTAAAAAAAGGGATGCTTGATCCCGAAGCGCTTGCAATCAAACATGCATTGAATAATCTCGGATTTGATGTAGACTCCCTTGGCACTGCAAGGGTTTTCTATCTTAATGTCGATGAAGCCGATGAGGGCACTGCAAGGCAGAAAGGCCAGGAGATGTGCGACCGTCTCCTTGCAAACCCGGTAATCCATAGTTACGACATAGAGGTCTCAGGGGTATAACAATATGAGATTTGCCGTTATCCGGTTCGGAGGAAGCAACTGTGACCTTGATGCAGTGCATGTGCTTCAGGACGTATGCGGAGTAGATACCGATCCGGTCTGGTACAAGGAGGGTCTTTCCCGGAAGTATGATGCAATTCTTATCCCCGGCGGGTTCAGCTACGGTGATTATCTTCGTGCAGGTGCAATAGCTACAAGAACTCCTATAATGAAGGATGTAATCCGGCATGCAGGAGCAGGAGGTCTTGTTATTGGAATATGCAACGGTGCCCAGATCGCTGCGGAGAGTGAACTGGTTCCCGGGGTCTTCACTATAAACGAATATCCAAAGTTCATCTGCGAAGATGTCTGGCTCAGGGTAGAAAACAATTCATCTCCGTTTACAACCCTCTATGAAGAGGGAGAGGTTATCAGGATTCCCATTGCGCACAAGGAAGGCCGCTATGTGGCAGATGATGAGACTATCCGGCGGCTTGAAACTGAGAACCGGATTGCCTTCAGGTTTTGCGACGAAGCAGGGAATGTCACTCCTGAAGCAAACCCCAATGGTGCAACCGGCAATATCACAGGAATTCTTGGGGATAAGGGCAATGTACTTGCTATGATGCCTCATCCGGAGAGGGCTGCAGAGGAGATCCTCGGGTCGGCTGACGGGAAGAAGATCTTTGATTCCATGATAGCCTACCTGGAATCATTGTGAAAATAATAAGCAGCGGGTTGATCCCTCCCCAGACGTGGAGCAGCCCCGTTCAAAAAAAGAGATATCAAAGGAAGAAATTGAAGAACTTTCTGAGGAGATAATGGGCTGGGCCGAATCATACGCTGAAGAGAACGATTATAAGCTGAACGGGGATGAGCGCCAGAGGAATGCTGTTCTAAAGGGCCTTGCAAGGAACAAGATAAAATTCGGTGAGAGTTACTGTCCGTGCAGAATAAGATCAGGGGATAAGGCAAAGGATGAGGAGATAATCTGCCCCTGCATATTCCACAGGGATGAGATTGAGAAGGAAGGCAACTGCCACTGTTATCTTTTCTATGCTAAGGACTGAGTCCGGAATCATCCGGGCATCTGTTTCATGCACGTATTTATCCAATAAAAAACAACGATTTTTATAATGGTTCTAGCCGTAATTCCATTTAGGCCGAAAAATCCGAAAACCAGGCTTTCATGTGTACTTGACCCGGAAGAGCGGGAGGAATTTGCCGTTATGATGCTCAGCGATGTAGTCAAAACGACATCCGGGGCTGGCTGCAGAACGATAATTCTTTCGACAGAAGAATTTTTTATTGAAGGTGCAGAAACCGTTGTCAGGGAGCTTGGTTTAAACGAGGCTTTAAATGAGTTTCTTTCTGAGACAAATGAACCTGTTTTGATTATAATGTCAGATATTCCTCTTGTTACAATAGAAAATATAGAATCGATTATCAGTACTAAATCGGACTGTGCGATAGTCCCCGGAAGGGGCGGGGGAACAAACAGCATCTTCATACGTGATCCCTCCCGCTTCAGTGTGGATTTTTACGGTGCAAGCTTTCTGGACCACATGAATATTGCAGAGAAAGCCGGTCTTAGTGTTGAGGTCATCGATACGTTCAGGATGTCGACAGATATTGATGAAAAGGAGGATCTTGTTGAGATCCTTCTGCACGGGAATGGAGAAAGCCGTGCCTACCTGGACTTACTTGGTATCCGTCTTTCCGTGAAAAAGGGAAGGGTAGGAATTGAGCGCCGCTCCCATGAAGAGACACTCTGAGGGCTCTATCGAGTGAATCCCTGATTCATCATTGATTTCAATATCCAGTCCCCTTATCACCGCAACAGGTGTGCATTCATCGGCTTCTCCCATAACAAGTTCTGCTGCTGATGCAATATTGTCAGCGACTGCAAGCTGTGTAACTTCAAGCTCTCTTCCAAAGAGGTCTTTTTTTCCGCGTTCATCTGTCACCGAGGTTATGCCATAGCATCCGATTGCAACGCCCGAGCATCCGAGGCGCATTGCATGTGTCCTTGAATCTGCAATGATGACTCCTGTCTCTGAACCGGTGATTTTCCTCATAGCTGCGCTTGCATCGGGATTTGCCGGAAGTGCAACCACAGTGCCGTCGGGAGCGTTGGAACCGTCAATCCCTGCATTCGGCAGAAGTGTTCCGTTTTTCATACAGAGGAGAAATCCCGGGATTCCTCCGATGATGCTGTCGCTCTCGTCAATAACTATCTGTGCAAGTGCAGGGCTCATGCCATATTTTTCTGCATAATCTTTTGCTTCTTTTGAAGGAGCAATCTCCTCAAGCCTGAATATCCGCCCTTCGGCTGTTGCAAGTGCACTTTCGGCGATTACAATGATGTCCCCGTCAAATAATGGCGGAGATGTCGTCTCCCGGGGAGATCAAACCTGTTTTTATTCCAAAAACTTCGAATGAATGACCCATTTAATAATTTAATTTCGCGAATACATCAATTAGGTTTCTGGTCTCGCTTATGTCATGTGCCCTGACCATTGAGGCACCTGAAACAAGAAGGCTGTATGTAACGGCGAGAGTTCCTGCAAGCCTTCCTTCGGGAGGTGCGTTTACCAGTTCTCCAATGAATGTCTTTCTTGAAACAGCGGCAAGTAACGGGCGGCCGGTGATTCTGAGTTCTTTAAATCGCCTGCAGATCTCCCAGTCATCTTCACTGGTTCTCGCCGGAGTCCACCTGCCTACCGCGGGATCAAGGATTATATCTCCGATTCCATGCTTTTCTGCGCGACCTGATACCACATTTAGTGCATCACGGACTGCATCAAATCCTATAGGGTCGCCAGGTTCCCTGTATGTCGCCATCAATATTGCAGGGAGTCCTGAATCGCCGGCAATCTTTGCAAATTTTTCATTTGCAAGGCCGTGAATGTCGTTGATGCAGCTGATATCATATCTTATGCACATCTCGAGGACTTCCGGGTACATTGTATCGACGGATACCGGGATCCCGCTCCCGGAAAATTCGGATAATGCGGCCTTCATCCTTTCAGTCTCCTCAGCCACCGTGATTGGTGCTGAAAGCGGCGCGGTACTTCTTGCACCTATATCGATAATATCGGCACCTTCCTCTATGAGTGATGCCGCTTTTTCATATACTCCTTCGGGGCGGGTATATGATCCGGAAAAAAAAGATTCGGGGCTGCAGTTGACAACCCCCATCAGGCTGACAGGATTGTTTCCGCCGATCGTTAATTTATCTATTTTACAGGTTGGCATGCCTTCTGGCCGATTCCAGTGTGTTCTCCATGAGGGTTGCGATCGTCATAGGGCCCACTCCGCCAGGGACCGGGGTTATGGCCGAGACGAGTGGTTCGACCTTCTCAAAGTCAACATCGCCGCAGAGTTTTCCTTCCGCATCCCTGTTGGTGCCGACGTCGATTACGACCGCACCTTCTTTAACCATATCTGGCCCGACAAATTTTGCCTTTCCTATAGCACATACCAGAATGTCTGCTTTTTTGGTCTCTTCAGCGAGATTTCGGGTTCTGGAATGGCAGACCGTAACTGTTGCATCCGCGTTTATCAGGAGTGCGGCCATTGGTCTTCCGACATCTACCGATCTTCCAATGACAACCGCTTTCTTTCCTGCAGGATCTATGTCATACTCCTTCAGGAGTGTCATGATACCTCCCGGAGTACATGGAATAAAATCCGGTCTTCCGCTGAAGAGGCGGCCGTTGTTCAGGGGGTGAAATCCGTCCACGTCCTTTTCGGGAATAACTGCTTCTATGACGGTTTCTGTATCGATCCCTTTGGGAAGGGGAAGCTGGACGAGAATTCCGTGTATCGAGGGGTCTTTGTTGAGTTTTTCCACTGCGCTTATGATCTCTTCTGTAGTCGAATCCCCGGGGAGTTCGGTTCCCGCTGATATGATTCCCACCTTTTCACAGGCATTGTGCTTCATCCTGACATAGAGCTGTGAAGCGGGGTCATCCCCGACGATCACCGTTGCAAGGCAGGGTTTAAGCCCTGAACTCTCAATCTCCTTTTTTACCCGCTCAAGTCGCTTTTCCGAGAGTTCTTTTCCGTTTAATATCATGCTACTTCAGGGTATAGTGTGTATTTTGAGGCAAAGGCTTCGACTTCCTCCTTTACCTCGCTGATTGCGGTCTTTGAGTTCTTGTCTTTGCATACGTCCTTGAGAACCCTTGCAATCCAGTATCCTATCTGTTTCATCTCCTCTTCTTTCATTCCCCTGGAGGTGACTGCAGGTGTGCCTATGCGAAGGCCGGATGTTACGAAGGGGCTGAGCTTTTCTCTCGGGATGGTATTCTTGTTGACAGTGATGCCTGCTTCTCCGAGGTAGTTTTCAGCTTCAAGTCCTGTGAGGTGGTCTCCGTTTGTGCTGAGGTTCGTCAGGTCAAGGAGGATCAGGTGATTGTCCGTTCCGCCCGAGACGAGGTCGAGTCCTTCTTCGATAAGGACTTCAGCCATTGCCTGTGAATTTTTGACAACCTGCTTTGCATATTCCTTAAAAGAAGGCTGAAGCGCCTCTTTGAAGCAGACTGCCTTTCCTGCTATTACATGCATAAGAGGTCCGCCCTGCATGCCGGGGAAGACAGACCGGTCAATATCTTTCGCGTATTCCTCGCCACACATGATCGCGCCTCCTCTTGGTCCGCGGAGTGTTTTGTGTGTTGTGGTGGTTGTAATATCTACAACACCCACCGAGTTCTGGTGAACACCTCCGGCAATGAGTCCTGCGATATGGGCTACATCCGCCATACAGTATGCTCCGACTTCTTCTGCTATCTCCTTGAATGCCCTGCCCCCATATTGCGGCGGGCAAAAA
>CAZPHR010000067.1:3089-6188 GCA_964586475.1 uncultured Methanomicrobiaceae archaeon | reverse complement strand
GTCTTCAGGTCTGATTGCCGTGCCTGTACCTACAACGATTGTTTCTGAAAGACCATAGGCATTAACAACCGGTATCCTGAAACGTTTGTAGAATTCTTTCCATATACCGGGATGAAGAGGGCCTCCCCCGCTGATCATCTCCTTTACACTTCTCATTCTTTCTTCTGTGCCGGGAGGTGTTTTTAGCAGCGAGTGGATGACAGGAGGCATGCCTGCAATCACAGTTGCACAATACTCTTCAATAAGATCAATATATCTGTCAGGATCATATCTTTCCATCACCACCCAGGTCGCTCCTGCCCTCAGTGCGGAGATCCCCCAGGATACACCGACATGTGCCATAGGATATATGCCAAGATAGACATCATCCTCACAGTATCCAAGAACATCGGTTTCAGCATCCATTGCAGCAATCCAGTTACCATGAGAAAGCATTGCCCCTTTCTGCCTTCCGGTAGTACCTGACGTGTACTGGAGCTGGCATAGATCATTGAAATCACAGTCAAGTGGACGCATTTCGCATTTCGCACCGGATAAAATCTTGTTCCACTCGTCACTTCCAATCACATAATGGCAGATATCCAAATCTTCGGAAATTGCATCCTCAACAGAACTGCAGGTGTCAGGATCAGAGATTATTGCTACTGCTCCGGAATTACGAAGCATATAATTTATTTCAGCCGGTTTCAACACATTATTCAGGGGTACTGCGATAGCACCAATCCTCCATATTGCAAGATAAAATATCAGGTATTCAGGAGATGACGGAAGATATATACAAACACGATCCCCTTTCTTAATTCCTCCCGAAACCATAACATCAGAATAACGATTCATGGTTTCAAAAACATCTCCATAAGTATAGGACTTATTTTGTGAAGGCATTATCAGCGCAGGCTTATCCTTCAATCTCAAATTATTATCGATAAATGCAGTGCAATTCGGCAATATCCATCCTCCTCTATTCAGGTTCTGTAAAAACTCCAGTGTATATTTTTGATCATTGATGTAAAAAGATAATGGATAAAAGATTTTATCACTGGTATTCAACCGGCTGAACCTGTTTAGGGAGACCGCCTTTGAAATACATTTTTATATTATTATACTGTTCACGCAGTCTCTCGTTCATCATGGGATGGACTTTTTTAAGTGCAGATTTGAAATGCGATTCCCCAACTGACAGCTTTCCTTCTCTCAGTGCAAACATTGCAGCCTCCCTGCAGAGAAGTTCAAGATCAGAGCCGACATACCCGGAACTGAGGGCTGCAATTTTTGTAATAAGCTCATCCCTTTTTGCATCATTAAGATAAAGAGCATTTTTACTTAAAAGCTCAACAAGAACCTTTCTCCTCCTGTATGCAGGAACAGGCGTTGCATTCTGCAGTTTCTCATCACATAAGAGACATTCCTTAAGCTCCTCTGCAGAGATATTTCTGTTCGGCATGATGTCTTTTTTCTTGCTAAGAATGTTAAAAGCCTCTTCATACTGCCTTTCATCACATTCCTTTGTCGAGTCAATCAATTGATCCATTGAGGAACCTTCAATTGGCATAAAGCGTGTATGAATCTGCAGAATTTTCTTCCTTGAAGCTTCATCGGGCTCTCCGATGTAAACCAGACGGTCGAATCTTCCGGCACGAAGCAATGCAGGATCGATCATATCCGGACGGTTGGTGGCTCCCATAACAACAACACCCCGCATATCCTCAAGACCGTCGAATTCTGTCAGGATCTGGTTAACCACACTCTCCATCACATGTGAATCCGCCCCTCTCCCACGGACAGGAGCAAGGGAGTCAAGTTCATCAAAGAATATTATTGAGGGTGATACCTGCCTTGCCTTCCTGAAAATTTCACGTACAGCTTTTTCACTTTCGCCTACCCATTTTGAAAGAAGCTGCGGACCTCTGACAGGAATGAAATTTGCACCGCTCTCATGCGCAACAGCCTTGGCAATAAGGGTCTTTCCTGTTCCGGGAGGCCCATAGAGAAGGACACCTCTTGGAGGCTCTATTCCAAGATTTTCAAAGCTTTCAGGACGAGTGAGCGGATACTCAACTGCCTCACGGACCTCCTCCTTTTCATCCTGAAGTCCACCCACATCTGTCCAGTTTATGTGAGAAACTTCAAGGAATACCTCACGCATTGCACTTGGGTTAATATCCTTTAAGGCATTATGGAAGTCCTCCAGTGTGATCTCCATCAATTCAAGAATCTCCTGAGATATTTCATCCTTTTCAAGATCAATATCCGGCAGATAACGTCTCAGGGCACGCAATGCGGCCTCTCTTGCAAGTGCAGCAAGATCGGCTCCGACAAAGACTCCCTGTTGCGCGACATTTCATCTTCAAGATGTTTCAGTTCCTTTTCATACTGGTCCTTCTCTATTACGGAACTCTCCTCGATCTTTTTACTGATTTCAATTATCCTCTTTTCCCCTTCAATAGGCATACCTCTGATATGGATTCTGAGAATTTCCAGTCTGTCCGATTCATCCGGAGGACCAATTTCGATCTCCCTGTCAAATCTCCCGGGCCTTCTTAGGGCAGGATCGATTGCATCAAGGCGGTTTGTTGCACCGATCACTACAACCTGACCTCTTTCCTCAAGGCCATCCATCATTGTAAGAAGCTGGGCTACGACTCTTCTCTCGACTTCGCCGGTTACATCCTCACGCCTGGGAGCTATCGAATCCAGTTCATCGATAAATATAATCGACGGAGCATTCTCTTCGGCCTCATCAAATATTTCCCTGAGTCTTTGCTCACTTTCACCATAATACTTGGATATTACTTCAGGACCTGCAATTGAGATGAAATGAGCGCCACTCTCATTTGCAACAGCCCTTGCAATAAGTGTCTTACCGGTTCCGGGAGGACCGTAGAGCAAAACACCTTTTGGAGGGTCGATTCCAAGTTTTCTGAACAGCTCAGGATGCCTCATCGGAAGCTCAATAGTCTCTCTTACATCCTGAAGCTCGCCCTTCAGGCCACCGATATCCTCATATGATATCAGTCTTATCCCTTCGAAACCTTCTGCGGGTTTATCTGAAAATTCAATGTTTGTCGATTTTGTAATTATTGTAGAATCCTCAGATTC
>CAZPHR010000067.1:0-3051 GCA_964586475.1 uncultured Methanomicrobiaceae archaeon | reverse complement strand
AAACGCCACGGTTTGTGGCTGCATAAAAGGAAGACCTGCAAGAACCGGAACACGATCGCCTTTGCATACAGGGAAATCTATCAGACGTGAAACTGCACTGCTATAATTGATAGGCAGCTGTTTTGGGAGATCTTCCGGCGGTGCCAGAATGACCTTCTGTGCAGCGATTACATTTTCTACAGGCTCAATCTCAACCTTTTCACCGATACTGATTCCGGCATTGGCACGAATGAAACTGTCAATTCTTATTTTGCCCTTATTCCAGTCGTTGACCATCTGTCTCCATACTTTGGCAACGGTTTTCCTTTTCCCGGTTATATAGATCAGATCACCTGGAGAGAGGTGTAGCTGAAGCATTGTCTCAGGATCAAGTCTGGCACGCCCGGTTCCCTGGTCCTCAGGATAGGCACTATCCACTTTCAGATTTATCATAAAGTCACCTTAACAGAGATAATATGCAATTACGTATAATTACTTGTTACATATGCGTATCCTTGTATTTGATCCCTTTCACGGGGCTGCGGGCGATATGATCACGGGTTCGCTTCTTGACCTTGGTGCAGACATAAATGCTGTGGTAAAGGCAATGTCTTCAGTAGTAGCTGTTCCTGACATTCACAAAGTTAAAAGATGCGGCATATCTGCAACTGCCATAAATACAAATTCAGGACACGCCCACAGGAGTCTGGAAGAAGTCCTGGATATAGTCAGTCGTTGTGATGCTCCCCCTGAAGCTGTTGATATGGCAAAACGGGTTTTTAACAGGATTTCAAACGGAGAAACACAGGTTCACGGGAAAACATCTCATTTTCATGAGGTAGGTGCGGATGATGCAATTGCGGATGTTGTCGGGGCATGTACGGCTTTTTTGTCCCTTGATATCAATTCAACTGTAGTTTTGCCCGTTGCAACCGGGAAAGGCTACATCACATCGGAACATGGTAAATACCCGAATCCTGCACCTGCAACTCTTGCAATATTAAAAGACGGCAAAATTCCTGTAAATATCACCGATGAGGAGATCGAATTATGTACACCTACCGGGGCTGCACTACTGGCCGAATTCAAAACAATGGAAACAATAAATATTACCGGTTCTGTCCAGGAGATAGGATATGGTGCAGGAAAAAGAGACCCTGAAGGTACTCCGAACGTATTAAGAACATATATTATCGAATCTGAAACTCCTGCAGAAGATACAGTTGATATACTTGAGACAAATGTGGACGATGCCACCGGAGAGATGATTTCCCATACAATACAGCAGCTAATTGAAGCAGGGGCACGTGATGCATGTGCAGTCCCGATAATCATGACAGATTGATTTCAATCCTTTCTGAAGAGCTTGGGACACTTGGCATCAGGCATATGCAGAACATTCACAGATCAATTCTTGAAAGGAAAATAGTAGAGGTACCCTTTGAACACGGGGATTCCGTATATACCATAAGAGTAAAGACAGGATATATTAACGGAGAGCTTGTGACAATTAAGGCGGAATATGAAGATTTGAAAACTGTTGCAGGTTTATGCAAACTGCCGCTGAAAAGAATTGCCAGATGTGCTGAAAACGAAGCGTTAAAAAAAATTTTTAAGCAATAAGAGATTTTTATGCCTGAAGATAAAATATCCACCAGCTCCAAGGAATTTGATATTCTGATTGGAGGCGGTCTTGAAAAAAGAATGATCACGCAGGTCTACGGTGAACCGGCAAGCGGTAAAAGCACGATATGCATGATATCAACAATTAACCTGCTCAGAACCGGAAAAAAAGCAATATATATAGATACGGAAGGTTTCTCTGTAGAAAGATTCAGACAGATTGCAGGAGACGAAAATCAAAACCTTGCAGAAAACCTGATAATCTTCGAACCTGTTGATTTTGACCTTCAGGGACTGATGATAGGGGAATGTGATAAATTACTAAAAAACGGAGATATCGGACTGATAGTTCTGGATTCTGCAACTGCATTATACAGGGTTGAGGGAAGCAGATCCGGTGAAAGCCAGAGGAAACTTGGACAGCAGCTGATCAGGCTTCTTGGTTATGCACGCAGATACGATATCCCCATACTGCTCTCAAACCAGGTCTATATGGATATTGAACATAACTCAATCTCAGGCCTTGGAGGGACGTTTCTTAAACATATATCAAAAGTAATTTTCAGTCTTGAAAAGAAAGAACAATTCAGAACTGCGATTCTTGAAAAGCACAGGTCAAAAAAAGAAGGGGAGTCTTTGGATTTCCTTATTGAAGAGAAGGGGATCAGGCCCAGATACGCCCGGTAAACACCGTAGCCGCCGGACCTTCCATCCAGGCTTCGTCACCTTCCAGATAAATTACAAGTGGTCCGCCTGCAGTATTTACATCAACCCTGTTTCCTGTTTTCCCTGTTTTATATGCCACAGCAGCGCTTGCAGTTGATCCTGTACCGCAGCTAAGGGTTTCTGATTCCACCCCTCTCTCATATGTACGGACAGAGATCTCATTTTCCCCGGTTATTTCAACAAAATTGACATTTGCACCTTTAGGAAAAGATTCATGATAGCGTATCGGAGGAGCGATCTCCCCAATTTTTAGATCCTTAATAGAATCCATAAATACCACAGCATGTGGAACACCGGTATTTACTGCATATACGTCATAGCCGGATATCTTTCTAAAATATTCACCCTCACCTTCCGCAGGAATATCCCTGCAGTCAGTAAGCACCCTGCCCATATTTATTTTCGCTATGAATTCACTTTTCTCATTATAGCCCGATTCAACCTCAAGGTCTCCTGCAAGAGTCTCTACAACGCATCTTTCAGTAATGTAGTCATTGTCATATGCATATTTTACCAGACAGCGGACACCGTTTCCGCACATCTCTGCTGCACTTTGATCGGGCTGAATAAGTCTCATTTTAATATTTGCCCTGTTTGACTTTGAAAGGAACAATACACCATCAGCACCAATTCCAAAACGCCTGTCACAATACAGTACCGCAAATTCACCCTTCATTGGATCAGGAATTACCGGATCGTCAGTTTCATCGATCAGAATGAAAT
>CAZPHR010000066.1:0-6344 GCA_964586475.1 uncultured Methanomicrobiaceae archaeon | reverse complement strand
AGAACTGCAAAGAGGCCGGCAGGTAAACGCGATATGGAACGATTCACCAGATATATCAACAGAATCGAAGAAGCCTCTGTAGAGACAGGAGTAAAAGTGGCACTTGAAAATATGCCTCCGAAAATTAATTCCCTCTTCTCAAAACCGGAACAGATGAAAGATATACTGGACAGGGAAGAATGGCTTTATTTTACATTCGACGTCGCACATGCATTGACTTCCGGGGAAAAAGAAGTAATGAAGTTCATTGAAACCGGATATGACCGGATTATCAATATCCATGTCAGCAGGAATTCAGGGACTAAAAATCACTTCCCGCTGGACAATGATCCATTTATTGGCTATATTCTGGATAATTTTTCAAAACGGGAATATACCGGATATATTACACTCGAACTTGAGGACCTTAACCTTGGGAGAAAAGTTTCAGCAGAAGAAAAGATATCAATTGTAAAAAATGACATTAATTATATTAAGAATTTTTTCAACAGATAATCCCTTCAACCTTAAATTTCCGGGTTAATAAGCGTAAATAACGTAATAATTTTATTGTTTCAGGTTAATTATAGATCAGAAAATAGTATATGACCAAAAAACATTCTGCCGCCGGGGCGGCGTGGAACAAATGAACGAAAGTAATTTAGGGATATTTCTTTTTATAATGTGCCTCATTCTGTCCGCTTTTTTCTCAAGCTCGGAAGTTGCACTAATCGGTTTGAATCATGCAAAAGTCAGACAGCTTCTCGATCTAAAGAAGAAGGGATCAAAGGCACTGGATAAAATTAAGCGAAATACGGACCATCTGCTTATAACGATCCTGATAGGAAACAACCTTGTAAATATTGCTGCGGCATCGATTGCAACAGCAATTGCAGTGGAGATCTATGGAGATATAGGCATTGGTATTGCAACAGGATTTGTCACAATAATAATGCTGATATTCGGGGAGATCGGCCCAAAAACATATGCTGCAAGACACCCTGAAAAAGTGGCCCTGTTCTCTGCGAGAATATTATTATTCCTGTCATATCTCCTTACCCCGATTCTTTGGATATATGACGGTTTTAAAAAGCTCTTTAAAATTAAGGGAGATTTTGGACATCCGGTTGTTACTGAAGAAGAGATTAAACAATGGATAGACGCAGGAGAAGAGTCGGGAACTATTGAAGAAGAAGAGCATCAGATGCTTCATCGCGTCTTCAGATTCACTGACACATATGCCAGGGAAGCCATGACACCAAGGGGCGATGTCGTAATGATCAGCGATGACAGCAAACTTGAGGATGCTATCGGGATTTTTAATGACACAGGATTTTCAAGGCTTCCGGTATATCATGAGCAGATGGACAATATAAACGGAACTCTCAATGTAAAAGACGCATTCGCAGCAGTTTACAACAAAAAAACAGATACAAAGATCCTTGATCTTCTCCATGAAGCGCACTTTGTTCCTGAGAGTAAAAAGATCGATGAGTTATTAAACGAACTCCAGATGAAAAAGAATCACCTTGCAATAGTAATCGATGAATATGGAACTTATGTAGGGATAATTACCATAGAAGACATTCTCGAAGAGCTTGTAGGCGACATTCTCGATGAATTTGATGTGGAAGAGCCTGAAATACAGAAGATCGATGACGGAGTGTATCTTATTGACGCTGGTGCATGGGTGGACAGGATCAACGAGGATCTGGACATCTCCCTGCCCATAGATGAATCATATGAGACAATAGGAGGGCTTCTCATAGATCGCCTGGGTCATATCCCAAGACGCGGCGAGGTGATAAAACTGGAGGACCTCGGAATTGAGATGAGAGTCATGAAGATGAGAGGAAGAAGAATAATTGATGTGAAACTTTCAATGCCTCCCGGGAATTTCGACACATAACGATTATTCATTTTAACTTCCAATTATAATGGACATGAAGAATATCGCCGTTCTTGCTTCAGGAAGAGGATCAAATTTTCAGGCAATAATCGACGGTGTTGAAGCGGGAGCAATCAAAGGCAGATTATGCCGCCTGATTGTCGATAATCCTTCAGCATATTCAATCGAAAGAGCGAAGGCTGCCGAAATCCCGATAAGCATTATTGATTATAGTAAATACCATGAAAGGAATGAATACAATCTGGAACTACGCAAATCAATGGAGGACGCAAATGCTGATCTGTTTGTTCTTGCAGGGTATATGAGAATTCTTGATCCTGATACAGTAAGACATTTCTCCGGAAAAATGATTAACATCCATCCTGCACTGCTCCCTGCATTCAAAGGTCTTCATGCGCAGAGACAGGCAATTGAATACGGTGTTAGGATATCCGGCTGTACAGTACATTTTGTCGATGAAGAGATGGATCATGGCGCAATTATAGCCCAGAGCCACGTTCCGGTATTTGAAAATGATACAGAGGAGACTCTTTCGGAAAGAATCCTTGAAGAAGAGCATAAAACACTCTCAGAGTCAGTTGCTTTATTCTGTGAAGAACGGCTTAAAATTGAGAACAGAAAAGTCAGGATTCTTGACAATCCGAAAATTTAATATTAAAATCACAGCAAATATGGCCCCTCGCAGAAATAAAACGGCAGAACGTAAGATAGCAACAGAGAGAATTGAAAGACTCTTTGAGGCTGCCGGTGATGTCTATGAGACTGATGAATCATTAAGCAACAGGTATATCATTATTGCAAAAAAGATTGCAATGAAATACAGGATTAAAATCCCGGATCAATACAGGATGGGCTATTGCAGAAAATGCCTGAGTTTCTTTTCACCGGGAAAAAATACAAGGACAAGGATCAATCATGGGAAAGTATCAGTTACCTGCATGAACTGCGGATATACCAGAAGATATCCCATAAAGGAAAAAAGATGAATAAGAAAGACATATCTGCTGATTTACATCAGCTTAAAGTAACGGTCTGGATTGGGAAAAAAGGAATTTCAGATAGTACAATCAATGAGATTAAAAGCCAGATTAAGGAGAGAAAAATTATAAAAATCAAATGGCTGAGAAATACAGACATTGTTCCGGAAGAGATTGCCAAAATGGCAAACGCTGACATTATACAAAAGAGAGGAAGAACAATGATCCTTTCAAAAAAGAAATGATACTCAGGGATAACTCTTAAGCCAGATCTTTTTTTCCGGAAATATATAATAACTCTTCCGTCAAATATATAGAGACTGCTAATTTGCATGTGGAAATCATCCCAATGTCCGCTACGAAAACCGGAATTTTGTTTTCGTGAATTTCAGACGGAAACATTCGTTTCAGGCGATTTCCATGGAAAAGCTATGCTTTTGAAAGAGAAGGCATGGTCTCATTAGCATCAATTAGAGAGTGGTTGAAAAATGACAACTGTATATGACATCCCACCGGATCTTCTTATCGAGAAAGTGGCTGGCGAGCTCAAAGAGCTTGATGCGATAGAGACTCCGGACTGGGCAAAATTTGCAAAGACGGGCGTTCACAAAGAGATGCCTCCGAAAGATGAAAACTGGTGGTACATTCGTGCTGCATCAGTACTTCGCAGAGTATACATCGACGGTCCTGTCGGTGTGCAGAGGCTCAGAACATTCTATGGCGGGAAAATGGACAGAGGTTCCATGCCCTACAGTTTCAGGAAGGGATCGGGATCTGTAACAAGAAAGATCCTCCAGCAGCTTGAAAATGCTGGTTACATCAAAAACACTCCTGAAGGAAGAATCGTTTCTCCTGCAGGAAGGTCATTCCTTGACGGTGTATCCAACAACCTGAAAGATACTGTTGCGGAATCAGTTCCGGCAATCGCGAAGTATTAAAGGAGAATTGAAAGATGGTAGATGACGAACTTGCGGAAATTCGCAGAAGAAAGATGCAGGAACTTCAGAAGCAGCAGATGGATCAACAGGGAATGGAAGAGGAGATGGCCCGCCAGAAGCAGGCCGAAGCCCAGATGCACATGATGCTGATGAAGATTCTTGAACCTGAAGCCCGGGAACGTTTGAATACCATCAAGCTGACAAAACCGGAATTTGCACAGGCAGTTGAGCAGCAGCTCATTATGCTTGCACAAAGCGGCCGTATCAGAGATCGGATCAGTGACGAACAGCTGAAAACTATCTTAAGACAGCTTATTCCGGATAAAAGAGAAATTAACATCACTCGTAAACATAAATTATGAAAGCCGGAATACTCTTTAGTGGAGGAAAGGACAGTTCTCTTGCCGCCCTTATGATCTCGAGGGATTATGAAGCTGAACTGAATACATTCGTATTCAACAGCAACAGAAATATCCCCGGCGTCGAAGCAGCAGCAAAAGCCCTGGGACTGCCACTTATAAAAAGAGTATTTGACGAAGGACTGCTTGAAAAAGTAATGGAGATGATGGTAAACGAAGGGTTTCCGAACTCTGCCATCAACCTTGTACACAGGAACGCCATATACTCCCTTGCAAAGGAGTATGATGTCATAGGGGATGGAACACGGCTGAATGACCGGGTTCCGATGCTTGATTACGCTGAAGTGCAGAGCATTGAAGCAAAATATCAATGCGCCCTCGTGCGTCCTCTGCTTGGATATGGAAGACGTGAAGTAAACCGCCTGACGGATCAGTATTTCACCGTTGATTACGGTGAAACGGGAACTATCGAAAACGGCGATTACGAAAACGAAATCCGAACAGCATTCAGTAAACAGGGTATGGATCCTTACAAAATATTTCCCAGCCACCATGAGCAGTCAATTGTAACCGGAAGGAAATTACGGGACTAAACGGTGGAAAAATGAGTAAAGTAACAAAAGCCAGAAAAATCAGATTAGGAAAGGCATGCGAGCAGAACAGGCGCGTACCTGCATGGGTTATGATTAAGACAAAGAGGAATGTTGTATCCCACCCGAGGAGACGCAACTGGAGAAGAAGCAAACTGAAGGTGTGAGAAAATGGCCGATATCTTAAAAGAACAGATCTATGTCATCCCCCTGCGTGATGTCAAAAGAGCTCCCAGATGGAAGAGAAGCCCCAGAGCAATGAAAGAAATCAGGGAATATCTCACAAAGCACATGAAGAGCGAAGACGTCAAAATTGACAGAAGCATAAATGAGAAAATATGGGAACGCGGATGTGAGAAACCTCCACGTAAAATTCGTGTTCGTGCAATGAAATTTGAGGACGGCCAGGTTCAGGCTGAACTTGCCGAAGAGTGAAATGGTTGAAACGATCAGCTTCGCAGGCGACGAGCATATAGGAGTATATACCCGTGTATTCGAAGATGTTGCATTTGTCCCTCTGGACGCAACGGAGGAATACACAGGGGCTGTGGAGAAAAGACTGGGTGTTGAAGTTGTTCAGACCACAATACAGGGTTGTTCGATAATCGGATCTCTCCTTGCCGGAAACAGCAACGGGATGATCGTCAGCGGCCTTGCAACAACTGAAGAAATCAATCTTCTCAAACAGTATGGCAGGGTGATGCTTCTTGAAAGAGCAATGAATGCTGCAGGAAACATTATCCTTGCAAACGATGTTTTCGCCATAGTCCATCCCGGAATTTCAGAAAATACTGCTGAAAAGATATCAGAATTTCTGGATGTTCAGGTTTTGATGATGTATATAGGCAAAATACCTACTGTAGGAATGGCCGGTGTTGCAACAAACAAAGGAGTAATCCTAAATCCGGGAGCATCAGAACTGGAAATCTCCGAGATTGAGAAGATTTCCGGACTGCCTGTTGGAACAGGAACTGTCAATATGGGCAGCAATCTCATAGGAACAGGCCTCCTTGCGAACAGTAAAAGCTACCTTGCCGGCATCTCAACAAGTGGTTATGAACTTGGAAGGATTGAAGAAGTATTTGGATTTTAAAGGAGTAGTTTGAAATGGACAAAAAAAATTTTGAAGTGACAGGAAGTTTTAAGAACGGATTTGACTGGCAGCCATTTACAAAGGTAATCTCTGCGCCAAACGAATCCCAGGCAACCGAGAGTACATATAAAATTTTCGGGAGCAAACACAGATTAAAGAGAAATTATATCAAAATTGACAGTATCAAACTTATTAATGGTGAGTAACTTGGAAAATGTTGACCCCCGTGAAGTTGAGATGCTTCAGCAATATCTCAATGAATTCGGGCAGCAGATTGAGGCCTATACCGGACAGCTGCAGATACTGGAACAGCGGAGAGTTGAATCCCTGACAGCAATTCAGACGATAAAAGAGATTGGCTCATCGCCTGAAAACATAATGCTTCTTGAGATCGGCGGAGGTGCATCCATGAAAGTGAAGGCACTCGAGCCTGACAATGTTTTCCTTAATATCGGCTCAACCGTCATTGTACAGAAAACAGGCGGGGAATCGGCTGCCT
>CAZPHR010000065.1:0-6407 GCA_964586475.1 uncultured Methanomicrobiaceae archaeon | reverse complement strand
ATGCAGGCACCAGAGCGTACCATACGAATGCAAATGCGGATTCCAGGGGCCCTGATCCATGGGTGACGTAGCAATTATCCTCAAGATAATGCCCGAGTCCCCGGATGTCGACCTTGAAGCACTTAAAGTGGCCATAAAGGAGAAATACCCGGGAACACAGGATATCGTGGAAGAGCCGATCGGATTTGGCCTTGTTGCAATCAAGGTTGCAATCGTCATCCCCGACGGAACAGCAGGAGCTTCAGACGAGGCCGAGGCAGCACTTGCATCGATTGAAGGAGTGCAGAGTGCAGAGATTGTCTCACTCACACTAACCTGAATATCTTTTTTTAAGTATAGTATCGAACGGCAAATCCGTTCAAAGGTTTATTTCACTGCCGCCGACCTCTAGCGAAGGCCAATATCTATATCTGTTTGCAGGACAAGCCATTGTCAGGGTCAAAAGGCCCAAATGCAATAATCGGAGGCAATTCAAAATGACAGATTTGGAGAGAGAAAGAGTCCTTCTTTCCGTAAGCCAGGCTGTTTCATTCAAACCGGCTTACATGACAAACGACAAGCTTGAAGCCGCAGTCAAAGGACACGGGTCGCTTGTAATATCAGCATACTGTATTGCAAACTCGATAACAGAGGATATTTTCTGCCATTACGGGACTCCTGATATGGAACTCCTCGACAGGATGACTCTCATCGACGCATCGGTAGGAACAATCCCGCTGGATATGGTCATGGAGAAGGCAATTAACAGTGCAAGGCTCGCAGGGGCGACACCGGAGAACGCAGCACTCCTTTCAGCCGCACTCGCCTATTTCACGGGTTCGTGTGCAAGATCGGGAGTGCCTCTCGGCAACAGAAAGCTCGGTGCGATTGCCAGAATACATGCAGGTGTGCCCCGTACAGGCGCCATCTCACTTATAACAGGGAAATTCACCCATAAAATTCCGGCTTTCCCCGCATATATGGCCATTTACGAGGAGCTTATGGACAAGAAGCTCACAAAGGTCGATGGATCGGTTCTTCCACCATTCATCTCCGGCGGGGCAATGTACGGACACAGTGCACTTGGTGAAGATCACAACTTCCCCGAACTCGCCTACAACGCAGCCAGTGTAGGAACAAAGGCAATGATGAAAAGTATGCATGGTGCAGGGATCTATGCATACCCGCTCTGGCCAGCATTTATCGGTGCGGCAATAACGCTAGAGATGATCCATTCTGATGCAGCACTAGGTGAGGAGTTCGGCACATTCACAGGCATGGATTCAGCATACATGGCTGGAAAGGGTGCAATGGAGGCTGCAGGGATTCCTGATAAAATACATGTCAGGGGAACGAACGAGGAGTATGACACCGCAAGGGTCATCGGCGATTTCGGGCTGATCCTAAAGGATATCGGCGGACCTTCGGTCGTCGGCTCGATGGCACTCGACGAGATCTTTGCAGGTTTCCAGGAATCTCCAGTCATAGGTGCAGGATTCTCCGGAGGGCCGGTAAACGCACCTCTCGGCCATGTAATGGGTGACTGCATGCCGGCAATCCGGATGCTGATCAAATACAAAGGCGATATCGAAAAGACCGCGGACGACATCAGGGAATACAAAATGAACTCCTTCATCGATCCCGAATATGCACTCTGCTCGCTCAATACGATTGCAAGGAAGGCGGAGGATGTGACAAGAGGGAGCGTCTCAACCGCATGCCTGCTTGCAAGCGAGGACACAAAGCAGAGGGCGGTCTACAGGAGAGCAGTAAGGACATTCGAGATGATAAAGGAGGGAAAGACTGTCGAAGAGGCCGCAAGAGAGCTTGACGAAGAGAGGAGGATATGGGTGGAGAAGAGAGGTTCCCGGATCCTTTCAGGATTCACAGGCAAGGATGTAAAGGTAAATTTCACATCGATCACCCCCCAGGGACGGAGAACCGACAACTTCACGAAGAAGTTCTGGGCATTTGACGCGAATATCTGTTATGACGTAAAGGTAAACGGAAAAGAGTACCATATCGACAATCTCGCTGCAAAGGTTATCCCCGATTACGTTATTGACGGAAAGGGAAGGGATGACCCGGATATGGGCACGGCAATATTTGCAGGTGCCGTTCTTGCACAGGAGCTCCAGTACGTCGGCCATACGATAATCAATATCACGATCCCTGCGGCAACAGCTGCTCTGCTGGGCGAAGAGCCCACAAAGGCCTCGAAGGATTCCGAGAAGGGGGCCTATCTCACAAGCGCGATTCCGGGAGGAAAAGAGAAGGCAAAAGAAGTTGTTCAGGTTGCACAGAAGATATACGACAGGATTAACGAACCGTATTCCCTTAAGTGATTAAATCATGAAATGTCTTGTAATTGATGCCGGGCTGGCAGGAATAGCAGGGGATATGCTGATTGCAGCGCTTGTTGACCTTACGGGAAACGAAGAGCCCCTTCATGATACAGCTAAAGCAATATCGAATCTCGAGAGCTGTAAAAGCTTTTCATTTTCGATATCAGATGCTGAAGACAGCTTTTTCCCGGCAAAGCAGCTCAATATTGAGATTGAAGAGAGCGGGATCGACGGACAGAAAGGGCTTCTTGAGGCGGCATCTATCGTTATGGACGATATAGGTATCAGTCAGGCTGCAGGAAAGAAGGCTGAAGCGATATTCGAAGATCTCCTCTATGCAGAAAAAAGGCTGCACCGCTCTGGATTCAGCAGGCACGAGATTGCCGCAGCAGATACACTTTTTGATGTAATAGGAAGTATGTCTCTGCTCGATTCCGCCGGATTCTTCGAGGGGACAATTCATGCAATAACCCCGGTACTGGGAGCAGGAGAAATATATGTCAGGGGACAGAAGATCCCCGGACCCGCGCCGGCAGTTCTTGAGATCTTTGCCGGAAAACAGATCCCGTTCTCTACTAAGAATGTCGACATGGAATTTACGACACCTACCGGGGCTGCAATACTTGCAAATGTGGCATCGGCCGTATCCCCGGTATATCCTTCCATGGTCCCTGAAGCAACAGGATACGGCACAGGAACAAGAAAGAACAACGGAAATCCTTCAAATGTCCTGAGAGTTCTAATGGGAGAGACGACTGCGGCTGTCAGCGACTCGATAGTCATCCTCGAGACAAATGTGGACGACATACCAGGAGAGATTATCGGTTATACTGTTGAAAAGCTCTTTGCCGAAGGAGCGTCCGATGTATTCGTGACCGGAGCACTTGGAAAGAAGAACAGGCCAGTAAATATCATCTCGGTCATCACCAACAGGCTCAATTACGTTAAACTCACGGAGACCCTTATGAAGGAGACTGGAACACTGGGTGTCAGGATATACGATGTGCCAAGGCTTGTTGCGGACAGGACACGTGAAAAGCTTACAATCAGTATAAATGACAGGCAATACCCGGTAAGCCTTAAGAGATCCACAGTTGGCGGGAGGCTGATTGCCCTTAAACCGGAGTACGATGACCTTAAGAGTATCGCACTTGAGACAGGAATGCCCCTAAGGGATGTTGCCGGCATTGCCGGAATAGAGATTGCGAAACGTTCAGGCGAAAACAGATAAAAGACTATTCAATACACTTTTTGGAATTTAATTTATAAGAGGTCCTTTTCTTCATCATTCTCAAGGAATTCAAATATCTCGTCGGTGACCTTCCTGAGCTTTTCTACGGAAGACTGGAAATCATCAACCTCTTCAGGGCTTATCCTGATAGGTATCGGGAACACCCCCTTCCTGTTGAGCCTTGCCGGGACTCCGATGCAGATATTTCCTATATCATGTACCTCGCACCGGATGTACGCAGATACAGAGAGTATTCTGTTCTCATTTCCCAGAACAGTCCTTGCAAGGGTTGCAATTGCTTCGGCCGGGCCGTAGATGGTTGCACCGCTCCTCTCAATGATATAATGCCCCGCGTCCTTTACCCAGTCAATCATATCCTCTCCCGGGAAAGTCCTGAATTCAGGAAGATTCTTCAGCTGAATTCCTCCGATCGTCGTTGCAGACCAGAGAGGGACCATGCTCTCACCGTGCTCCCCGATGATACGGGTATGCACTTCGCTTACATGAACCTTGAAATGCTGTGCGATAAAAGATTTTAGCCTCATTGAATCGAGATGAGTGCCTAAGCCGAAAACTCTTGACGGCGGAAAACCAGAGTGTTTCAGGGCGACCGCGGTCATAATGTCGACCGGGTTCGTAACAACGAATATTATCGAATCGGGTGCCTGTTCTGCTGCCATTTCAGCATAACCTGCAACAATCCTGGCGTTATTTTTGGCGAGATCAATCCTGTCCTGTCCCGCGTGCCTGGGCACACCGGATGAGATGATCACCATATCAGAGTGCTTTATAAGCGACGGATGGGTACCTGAACTGACCCTTATTCGTCTTCCTACAGCGGCAAATGCATCAACAAAATCCCATTTCAAACCCTCAAGAAGCTCTTCGCCTCCTTCCCTGCCGAAGAGGACTATCTCTGTAACATAGGGGATTCTTGAGATTGCATAGGCGGCAGACTGACCCACCTTTCCGGATGCACCGATAACGGTAACCTTTGCCATGATTCAACACCAGAAAAACGGGAACGCGAGCCGGGTTGGAATCACGTGTCCGGCCCTTACCTGGAACTCCTCCTCCACCCTGCAACCCTGTGGGCACCAGACGTCCATGGTAAGTCTGCTCCCTTCCGGGCCTGAACCGGTCCCCACGGCAAAAAGTCTCCATTCCCTCCGGAATTTCGATCCTTCTCCATTGGTCTCACAGGACAAGGTTTCTCAGTTGGAATTATCAGGCTCAGGACGGATCGCCAAAGCCGTCCCGGTCATTCGCCCCCCGCATAACGGCGGTTTCGGGTTACAGGTGACGCCTAACCACCCGGGCTAGTTCCCAATATAATTCTGTTTCAAGGAATAAAAGCATCACCGCCATAGGCGGCCTTCCACTCAGACATCACTCTATTCAGCTTTGCAGCATTATCTTTGCCGAAAATGTCGATTGCAGCCAGTCTGCGGCCTTTAGGGATGTTATTGCCGGAACTCATATAATCACCCCAGAGGACAAGCGCCTCCCGGCCATTTCCCGATGATTCGGCAATCCGGACCGAATCCGGCGATATCCTGCGGGACGGATCACCGGGTGGCGCAAAGATCTCCACTTCATCAAGTTTCAGGATGCCGCGGTTTGCATAGAGATTTATGGCAGACCAGAACGAGGCGGGGTACCATGCATCGTTCAGCACGACAACAGGAACTCCGGTCATAATCGCCGCAAGTCCGAGAGTCCCGGCACCGCTGCAGGCGTCGATGAAGACATCCGGCTTCTCCTTCAGGATCATGGATTCAACTGCCCTTATCTTCGGGCCGGTACCCCTTGGAAACTCTATGTGCATGAGAGACTGCTGCTTGTAGACAGCGAAGGCACCCCCTGACGTCCTGAAGATATCGGCCCTGACATCGCACCCGGCGAGAAGCTCGTTTTCGGATGTAACGGACATGTTCCCACCGGATATCCCGGGAACAGCCCCTTTGTCGCCAATGACACCTTTTATCTCGGGGACTTCGGCAACAAGCCTCTCAGCCGTCTTTTTATCTGCATAACGGGTCAGGAAGACAAGAGATCTTTCCGGGAGAAAAGGGGGTGCGCTCATATTCGTTCCCGGCGAGATTAACGGTGTACCTATGGCGCCAAGCGGGGTTTCGACATCAATAACTCCCCCTTCAGCCATTATCAGGTGGCAGTGGGAGAAGACATCGTCGATGAATCTCTTCCTGCATACAGGGCATTGTTCTGCAGGAGGAAGGCCCGGAGGAGGAAGCCTTTTATCAAGAGGGATGGCGAGGCATTCATCACATGGTGAAAAACGATTTACAGCATCCTTTATCAGCACTTCAGCATCGGATATGCAGTCTTTACCGCAGACAGGACACCCTGGAGGAATCATAAAATTACTGGATATTGGAGAGTCTTCCGATGACCTCTTCTATTCCGCACTCACGGACATCCATTATATCGGCGATAACGGCATCGGAAAAGACCATCGCAGCTGTCTCATAGAGAGTCCCGATGGCCGCAAGCGGGTGGGAGAGTGACTTGTAACCCCCGGTAAGCTGCCTCACCTCAAATGTATTAGGCCATTCCTGATCTTTCGGGGGAGTGGAGGGTATCTCAACGATATAGTCGGCAAGCTTTCCGATACTCGAATCCCTGTGGGATGTAATAAGGCACAGGACTCCGCCAAGAGCCTTTGCGGATTCGGCTATATCAACCATCGAGTTGGTCTCCCCTGAACCTGAAAACACCAAAACAGCATCCTCCGGCTCCATTGCCGGCGTAACCGTCTCACCTACGACATAACTTTCAAGTCCTATATGCATCAGGCGCATTGCAAATGCCCTTCCGATAAGCCCGGATCT
>CAZPHR010000064.1:0-6437 GCA_964586475.1 uncultured Methanomicrobiaceae archaeon | reverse complement strand
AGATAACAGATCGTCGCCTATAATAATCCAGAGATAAAAGAGGGATGAATTATGATCAACAGATACTACGAATCAGACGCTGATCTGGGAAATCTGTCAGGAAAGACAATCGCCGTAATAGGATACGGGTCCCAGGGGCGTGGACAGGCCTTAAATCTAAAGGACAGCGGCCTCGATGTAATCATCGGCATAAGACCGGGAAAGAGCAGGGAACAGGCCATTGCAGACGGCCTTGAGGCTCTTGATGTTTCAAAAGCTGCAGAGAAAGCCGATATCATAATGATCCTGCTCCCTGACGAAACCCAGGGAAGAGTATATAAAAACGAGATCGAGCCTTTCCTTACCGAGAACAAATGCCTGATGTTCTCCCACGGATTCAACATCCACTTCGGCCAGATTGTGCCCCCTGAAGATGTTGATGTAATTATGGTAGCACCAAAAGGGCCAGGACACATGGTCCGGAGAACTTATGAGGAAGGAAAGGGTGTCCCCGCATTAATCGCAATACACCAGGAATATACCGGAAAAGCGAAGGAAATCGCACTTGCATATGCAAAAGGCATCGGTGGAACAAGGGCTGTTGTACTCGAGACCACATTCCGCGAGGAGACCGAGACCGATCTCTTTGGAGAACAGGCAGTACTCTGCGGCGGTATCACCTCGCTGATCAGGGCAGGGTATGAGACCCTCGTTGACGCCGGGTACAGCCCGGAGATGGCGTACCTTGAGGTGCTTCACGAGACAAAGCTGATCGTGGATCTTATCTACGAGGGCGGCTTTACGAAGATGAGAGATTCAATCTCCAACACTGCGCAGTATGGTGACATCACAAGAGGACCGAGGGTAATCGGCAACCAGAGCAAAGAGGCGATGGAGCAGATACTAAAAGAGATCCAGTCAGGTGCCTTTACCAAAGAATGGATGCTTGAAAATGCCGTAAACAGGCCCATGTTCAATGCACTTACAAGGGCGGACGAGGAGCACCTTATTGAGAAGGTCGGCGCAGAGATCAGGGGAATGATGCCCCAGTTCCGTAAATAATCATATACCAATACTTTTTTCACCACAGGCCGGCGTCAAGCCATTTATTATTATTCAGGACAAATCAGGGATCATGAACAGGTATGCAGTACTCTCAAAAGAGCAGATGAGGGACCTGAGGCAGTGCGAGGAGCTCTTAGGGCTGATCATCGTTGCATACAGTGAATATGAATCTTCAGGGAGATATTCATCGCTCTCAAAATGCGAACTTGAAAAGATCCACGAACTCGAATACGAACTTGACGCAACTCTTGTGGCATTTGAATGAATTAAAAAGGGGCCGGAAAAAAGTCAGGGCCCAATATCCTGCAACCTTCAGTGCCGGTCCGGATTTTATCGGAGACCAATACATTCTCTCTGCCTTTAGCCGTCTTAAATAATAGTTTTAATATGGTCCCGGGATTAAAAACCATATAACAATGGTTCACGAAAAGGAACAGAATGACCTTATAGAGGGAAATTCCCCCAGATTCAGGACAATCGAAGCATATGTCACAGGAAAGGTCCAGGCTGTGGGATTCCGGGCCTGTGTGAAGAATGTTGCATCCCATCTCTCGGTTACCGGGGAGGTCATGAACCTTGAAGACGGAAGAGTCTGCATCATAGCAACTGCAGAGGATATAATAATTGACAAGTTCATCTCCTCCCTCTATGAATGTCCAAGAGCACATATCAGGGACATTCACATATATAAAAAAGAGCTTAGGGAATTCCCTGATTTTTCGATAATACGAATATACTGAATATTCTTTTCCGGTTCAGTAAAGGATTTTCAGTGGTTTTCTTTTATTCAGTGAATCCCTGTAAGACAATACATTCTCCTCGATCTTCTTCTGGTCGATTGAACTCCTGAGACTCTCGGACAGGACCTGCAGGGTTTCCTGGCCAAGATGACATCTCCTTGTATTTACTTCGTACATCTCCTCAGTCAGGTACTCACGGGCAATAGAGAATACAACTGAGTCCACCATTAATGGTTTTACCGGATCAATCAGATCGATGATCAGGGAATTTGTTCCTTCACGAAGAACCCCTTTGTCTGTATCAAAATATGCACCAATAAGAGGCACACAACAGTTGCCGAAGAGAATAGAGTAACCTAGTGAAAGCATCGAATTTACCGGATCAAGGTGGGGGCGTGAAGTTCTTCTTTTAAAACCATGACAGGGATTGAGCGCTCTCCCGAGGATCTCATAATACATATCAGACGTAAGTTTGTTGACCCTCCTGAGCTCATCCATTTTTATCAGGTAATCGATCTCTTCAAGATAAGTGAAGAGGATCTCATCCTCGCCTTTAAAATACAGATCCCGGCCCGTTTCTTTCCCTGCATCCTCTATCATCAATATCCTTGCCTTAATAGAGGATTTCACGATTTCAGCCGCATTAGTATATGAAGAACCTTCAGCCTGAATTACAGACATTTCATCTTCAGGTTTTCTCCCGTATGGCCTGAGGACTCCCATGGGGGTCCCGTCCGGGTCAAAGAAAGATATAGAAGAGTTATTTCGTAAAAGATGTATTATCGTAGAAGTGTGGATATTATGGCCGCCGACAACAAGAAGGTGGTCGACAGCATTTATGGGAATTTCATTAATTTCGCCTTTATTCTGGATTATGAGAACAGTTGCAGTTGACTTGATATGGCCGCCAAAACCCCACACCACATGCCACGGAATATCTGAACTGCTCATCGTAAAAACTCCGGAAATAACCAGTTAAATAAGTCGGCAAAAAAATACATTAAATCATCGTTTGGATATTCACCCATGTAAAGATCAGGCATCCGAAAGAATCAGCGTGCTAAAATGAGGTTAAGTGACATAATTTAACCACAAATGACAAAATAAAAGCTTTATTTTATGGATATTCAAGTCAAAATAGTTAAATTGACATTGCACCATATTTTTGATCATGACCAAAAAGGTTTATGGTGTATTTCTGGTGCTGGTCATTGCACTGGCGATGGCTTTCTCAGGATGTACAGATACATCCGGTGAAGAGCAGAAATCCGTAGAGACGATTACGATCGAAACAACCACCACCTATATTGTAGGTATCGATGGTGAATACCCACCTTACGCTTAGATTGATACAGACGGAAATCCCACAGGTTTTGATGTCGATTCAATAAAATGGATCGCTGAAAAGGAGGGATTCGAGGTTGAAATCATTCCGGTCGCATGGGACTCAATCATCCCGTCACTTCAGGCAGGAAAGATCGATATGGTATACTCGGGAATGACAATCACTGAAGAGAGAGCAGAACAGGTCAACTTCTCGATTCCATACTGGAAAGTCAACCAGACCGTTGCGAAACATGATGACAACGGTTACACGATGGACGATTTCATGAGCGGAGAGTATGTCATAGGTGCACAGAGTGGAACCACCGGTGCATTCTGGGTTGAGGAAAACCTCATTGATACAGGAATTATGCCTGCAGAAAACCTTAAAAATACCTACAGCTCCTTCCCAAGCGCCGCAGCTGACCTCGAAAACAAGAGAGTAGACTTTATCATATACGACAAGCCCCCGATGCTTGAGGCAATCGAAGGAAAGCCCCTCTCAATCATTGGAGAGATCGATACAAATGAAGAGTATGGTGTCGCAGTAAGGAAGTCCGACCCCGAACTTCTCGAGAACGTCAATGATGGCATTACCATGCTCATGGAAGACCCTTACTGGGACGAACTTAAGGCCCAGTATGGTATGGTGGACTAATTTAAATCCACAAATCAACCTTATTTTTAGCATCCGGTCGAAATATGACGACTTAAGTAAATCGGCAGAATAAAGACTGATTAAATCTAAAATTGCAGATATAGTTATACTGCGCAGCCGCACTTCCGGTTCGCTGTTCAGGATTTACCATATGGATTTCATATCAATTCTTATCGACTGGTCTCCGTATCTGCTGACAGGGGTTTTTATTACCCTCGGACTTACTGCCGCAGGTCTTGGTATAGGTGTTATTATGGGGCTTCCTATGGCCATAGGACAAGTCTATAGTACAGGAAACTGGTGGCTCGATAAGATCATTAAGAGTTTCATCGCGGTTTTTGTATGGTTCTTCAGGGGACTGCCGATACTTGTTCTGCTTTTTCTCTTCTACTTCGGAATCTTCCCTGCACTCGGGATGGGCAGTCTCGCCCCTTTCTTCGTCGGTGCAATAGTACTCGGCCTGAGAGGCGCCGCCTACCAGTCACAGATATTCAGGGGCGCAATCCAGTCAATAAACGAAGGGCAGATGACCGCCGCAAGATCTCTCGGGATGACGAAGCTCTCTGCAATCCGAAACATAATCCTGCCCCAGTCGTTCAGGATCGCCCTTCCGGGATGGTCGAACGAGTACCCCAATATACTTACCGACTCTGCGGTATGCTATGCAATCGGTGTTGCCGAGCTCCTTACAAGAAGTTCACAGATCGTATCGCAGACATACGAAGCCTCAATATATTTCGTATGTGCCGGAATTTTCATAATCCTGAATTATGCAGGAATGAAGGGACTTCTGGCACTTGAGAACAAGATAGCGGTTCCGGGATTTTCCGGAAGCGGAGACGATAATCAGGTGTTCCTATGAGTGATGAAGATTATATCCTGAGAGTAGAGGACATTCATAAAAAATACGGAAACTCGGAGGTTTTAAAGGGTGTTTCATTCAATGTCAAAATGGGCGAAACGCTTGTATTCATCGGACCTTCAGGTACAGGAAAAAGCACGCTTTTACGGTGCATAAACCAGCTGACTGTCCCTGAACAGGGACATGTCTATTTAAGGGACGAGGAAGTCACAAACTCAGGCGCAAGGATCAACTACTTCAGGCAGAAGATCGGGATGGTATTTCAGAACTTCTGCCTGTTCGACCACTTATCAGCGGTCAGAAATGTTGAGATTGCACTGATAAAAGTCAGGGGAATGAAGCCGGAAGAGGCGAGGGAGAAAGCGCTCTATGAGCTGAGGCAGGTTGGAATGGAGGACTGGGCTGATCATTACCCGGCCGAACTTTCCGGCGGACAGGCGCAGAGGGTATCCATCGCCCGTGCACTTGCAATGGACCCGGATGTCATCCTCTTCGACGAGCCGACATCCGCCCTTGACCCCGAACTGACAAGAGAGGTTCTCGAGGTTATGAAGAAGCTTGCACAGGCTGGAATGACGATGCTTGTTGTCACACACGAGATGGGTTTTGCCTGCAATGTCGCGAACAGGATCCTCTTTATGGAAAATGGAAAGATCGTAGAAGAGGGGAGCCCGACGGATCTCCTCGAGAATAATGACAGCTCAAGGACCAGGCAGTTCGTAGGCGGTCTTGGAATGGGAGAGGACTGAAAGGAATCATGGACAACCTTGCATTTATCACAGAAATTCTGCTTCCGGCACTTCTGACAGGACTTGTCGTAACAATCCAGCTTATCGTAGTGTCAGCTCCTTTCGGGATTCTTGCAGGCATAGGAATCGCCGTCGGGAGAACATACGGCGGAAAAATTCCGTCATTTCTCTGTAAAGTCTTTGTGATGTTTGTAAAAGGTTGTCCGCTTCTGCTGCTGTTATTCATTCTCTACTTCACGCTTCCGTCTGTTGGAATTACATTTACAGCATTTCAGGCCTCGGTTATCGGCTTTATTATGTGCAACTCGGCATACAATTCAGAATATATCCGTGGTGCGATCAAATCCGTAAAGGAAGGACAGATTATCGCGGCAAGATCACTCGGCATGACGAAGTACCAGTCGATATTCTATATTGTGCTTCCCCAGGCCCTGAGAAGAGCGATCCCGGGACTTTCAAACGAGTTCATATACCTGATAAAATATTCATCACTCGCTTTCATGCTGACGCTCGTCGAACTTACCGGAGCAGGGAAGCTGATTGCAACAAAATATTTCACATATACCGAGACCTTCATCTTCGTGGGCGCAATCTATCTCGTGCTTGTAACGATTACAACGATCGGTGCGGGAATGATCGAGAAGAAGTATGCGATTCCCGGTGCACAGGGTCGCTGATTTTTCTGCTTTTTTGAGGAAGGGGATATTTTCTGCCTTTCTTCACTTTTTCTAAGGGCATTAGCCCCTGAAGGGGCAGCCCTATGCTTAATTCGCTACGCGAATTTGCGCAATTATGATAGCCGGCCTCCGGCCGGAAGAATAAAAGCTAAGGAGATGGACGAATATCCTTCCTCCTCTTATTTCATACGTTCAATAATTTTCCCCGGCCGAGGCTACCCGGACGGGTAGTGTCCAGGCCGGGCTATCACCATTAAGCAGGTTTCAAAGAAACTTGCGGTAGGGTTGCTCCGAAGGAGCTTACACCCCATGAGACCGTATCAAAACACATCAATATCATTTCCATAACCTTCATGCTATGCCATAGCATACCATAGTTGGAAG
>CAZPHR010000063.1:6189-6439 GCA_964586475.1 uncultured Methanomicrobiaceae archaeon | reverse complement strand
CAGGCCACCTCCAAGTACAAGGATCATCACAAGAGCCATAACCCCGAGGAACCACAGGATATAATCCGTCAGAATTCCCGAATGCAGGGGAACCAGCCGCTCGTAATAGTCCTCAAGGGCATTTGTGAATCCCCAGTACATGTTTCCGCCGCGGACATGCACCTCACCCTTTTCAGGCTCGGCGTTTCCGGAGATGAACGGCTTTGTCTGCTCGGTGCCTTTCCTGTAATCCGATTCTCCCCTTTGCCAT
>CAZPHR010000063.1:0-6142 GCA_964586475.1 uncultured Methanomicrobiaceae archaeon | reverse complement strand
AGGACTGCGGCAATATAGCTGCCCTGGTCAACAAGTGCAGTCGCCGCAGGAGTAATCAGGAAATCAACGACCTGCTGCGGGAAAACCCCAAAGAGGATGACAAGCAGTGCAAGAATTCCCATACCTGCAAGCATATAACGGGGCACTTCACGAACACCTTCATATTCAGGCAGTTTCGGCCCCATAAACATAGAATGGAAGACCTTCACGAAGGATGCAAGCGTAAGGATCGATACGACCATTGCGATAATCGAAAGGATCGGGCTGAACATGAAGACCGACTCATAGATCATTAGTTTAGATGCAAAACCGTTGAAAGGCGGTATTCCGGCAATCGCAAGAGCTCCTATTATGAAGAAGACCATCGTCCATTTCATCTCGTGGCCAAGACCTCCGAGTTTGTTGAGGTTTCTTGTTCCGGCCTGGTAGAATATCGCACCGGCGGTGAGGAATAAAAGACCCTTGTACATTGCATGGTTGATGATATGGAAGAGTCCTCCTTCCATTGCAGTCATTCCGAATGCATCCATCATTGCCGCATTGCCGAGCACCGCAAGACCTACACCAACTCCAAGAAGCATATATCCTGTCTGGGATACTGCATGATAGGCCATCAGGCGCTTGACATCTTTCTGGGGAATTGCCATTGTAACACCGATAAACATCGACAGAACACCAAGGATGATAATAATCCAGCCGATTGTCGCGTAATCGAGAGTTACGTTGTATAATGTAAAGACGACCCTGAAGACCCCGTAAAGACTTGCCTGGCTTGCAACTACAAGGAAGGCTGTAACCGATGACGGTGCCATCGAATATGCATCAGGGGTCCAGAAATGCATCGGGACCGCTCCGGATTTCATTGCAAGTGCAACAAGGAGAAGAACCAGTGCGATCTTGTCGAGAACACCGAACTGCATGCTGTCGGCGATAACCGCGATATTGAGTGCATCGTACTGCCCGTAGAAGAGTCCCACAGCAAAGAGCACAAGAAGGCCGCCGAGAGTCGAGAGGACTGCATACTTAAGACCGGCTTCTACCGCATAACCCTTATCTACTCTTGAAGCGACAAGTGCTGCGCCTGCAAGCGAATTGATCTCGAGGAAGACGAAGAAGTTGAACATGTCGCCCGTGCAGACCATTCCGAGGATTCCTACCTGCATTAATAAAAGAAGTGCGTAGAACGAGTCCTTTCCGGACATCTTCGAGTCGCCTGCAATTGAGAACAACGTCACTGCAAACCCGACTATCGAAGCCGAGATTGCCATGAAGACGCTCATCGCATCAACGGTGAATATGATCCTGAACGGAAGCCCCCCGGAATCGGCGGGAACTGCAGCTGCAGGAGTCCCTGCGCCAAAGGTATAGATTACCGTACCGGACGAAAGCACCTCGTTTGTCAGGAGTGCAGCAATGCAGAGCGTTGCAAAACTTACAATAAGAACCCATGCATTACGTCCTTTCTCAGATACTTTTCCGACAAGCGGTGTCAGGAATGCACCGAGCATCGGGACGGCCAGCAGAAGTGCCGGCAGGTTTTCCATTATCCAGCCGGTGATCATCCTTTAAGCCTCCCTGTCTTGTCAACATCCACTGTCCCGTATTTTTTGTAGATTATCATTACAAAGGAGAGGAGCAGTGCCGTTGTTGCAATTCCGATAACGATATGTGTGAGTGTCATCGCCTGCACCGTGTGAAAAACCATCTCCCCGCCGGGGGAGTTCGTGAAGATCGGAGCAATTCCTCCTTCAATGTACCCGGTTGCAACCAGAAACAGGTTGACACCGGCCTCTACGAGAGCAAGCCCCATCACTATACGGATGAGATTCTTCTTCGTAACCATCATCACAATGCCGATAATGATGATTAAACCGGCTGCGATATAGGGAAGATTGAATATCATTCCGTTTTTCCTCCTTCAATTCCTGAAAGCATGTACATTATTATCAGACCCATTGCCCCGATTACCTCGATTCCGACTGCGACGTTCATCAGCGGAATGGTTCCTGCAGAGTTTAGTATCCCGGGATTTGCCCCGAATGCAACGGATTCGCCGAATATTATTCCGCCGTTTGCAAGCCAGTTGAAGAAGAACGTTGTTCCAAGTGCTATTGCAACGAATGCCGTAACGATGAAGAGCAAAAGACCGAGCGCCTCGGTATACTTCATCGAGTTGAAGGAGAATTTATCCCTAATAATTTCAGGAGAGAATGCTACCAGCAGCAGGATGAATCCCGTTGCCGCAACCGCACCTCCCTGGAATCCTCCACCAGGGGTTAAGTGACCATGGATTATGATATAGAACCCGAATACCAGAATGAACGGGAATATAATATTCGCGGTTGCTCTTACAATCCTACTCATATTCATATTCTTCATCCTCCTTCATTCTGCGAAACATCAGGGTCACTCCCAAAACCGCTGTGAAAAGAACGGTCGCTTCTCCAAGAGTATCGAATCCCCTGAAATCAAAGACAACGCCTGTAACAATATTGTTTACAGCAGCAATCTCCTGTCCGTTATCAATCATGTAGCTGTCCATTCCGTCGTTTTGCGGAGAACCGAAAGCCATCAGTGCCGAGGGAAGAAGAAGCGATACAGCAAGGACTGCAATAATGATTGCAGCCAGTATATCCTTTGATTTCATAATTCTTCCTCCTCTCCGGCATCCCCCGGAGATGTGGTGCCCCTTATGGCTATTACAAATATTGCAGTCGTCAGGCCTGCACCGATTCCGGCTTCGGCGATGGCAACATCAGGTGCCTGAAGCAGGAAAAATTCAAGAGATAGCAGGAAGCTGAAAACACCAAAAGCGATGGCAGCCGATAACAGATCTTTCAGCATATAAATAACCACAGCCGATATGATGAGTCCGATTATGACCAGAAACTGACCCAGAAGATATAAGTCAATCATTCTGAAACCTCCGAAAGTTTGTCAACAACAGCATTCTCCGGCATCTGACCGGATTTATATGCAGCACGGGCGATTGCATGTGAACCTGTTGCATTTGTAAATGCAAGAGCTATTATGATAACAATTACATTTACAGCCAGGTCCATATATTGCCCGTCTTTTATTGAAATAAAAGCTGTTGTGCAGTATATTATTGCCGCGAGACCTATGAAAATCGTTCCAAAAGTGGTCATCTTCGTCTCTGCATGAAGCCTTGTATATACATCAGGGAACCTTAGGATTCCAATTACTCCAAGTGCATTAAAGATCAGACCTATTGCAATAAATACAAGAAAGAGTGTCTCTGTTACAACTGTTATCATCTAAAGTTCACCCCCGATATATTTTGCAATAAAAAGTGTTCCGACAAAGGACAGAAGAGCATATACTATTGCAACCTCTACAAAGAAAAGCTCTTCAAACCCTATTCCGATTACAAGAAGCATTCCGACTGTAAGTGTATTTATGACATCAAATGCCACAACGCGGTCAGGTGCAGTAGGCCCTTTTACAAGCCTCACCATGGCAAGTAAAATGAGTGCAGACAGAACACCTGCAACAATAAACCATATTGTAATCATTCTGCAATCCTCCTGATCCAGCTGACCAGATTAAATATTGGGAAGAGATCTTTCTCGTCGGCAATTTCTTTTCCTGCAAGTTTGTCGCTAACGTTGATTACATGGACGAACAAATCTCCTGACTCCTCATCAACCTCGACTGTAAGAGTTCCCGGAGTGAGTGTGATAGAGTTTGCGAGAAGAAGAACTCCAAGATCAGTCTTTAGACCAGGTGAGACTCTTACTATACCCGGATTTATTTTCCCTGTAATCACCCTCAATGCAACGTCGAGGTTTGCCCTTGCCATTTCAATAAAGAACGGGATAACATAGATTATCAGCAATACCCATCTCAGGGGATTTGCCATCCTGTAATTTTTGCTGCTGCAGAAAAATCTGCCCGAGATTGCCCCGGCAACAACAGATACAATGACCCCTGCAATTATCTCTTCATAACTCCAGAGTCCAAGCACATCCCCGCTTCCTGATGTTATAATCAGGTAGAGAATGAATGCAAAGACTGCAGTCACGATAAAAGGCATCAAAATTCCATCACTCCTTCCTCCATAATGTATTTGTACTCCAGATTTACAGCTCCAGATAACCCGGAATTTCTGAAAAATGTACATTCCGGAATCTACAATTTGCTATGATTAATAATGACATATATTCTGACTTAATTGTTTTGAAAGTTCTGGATTCCATTTTTTGTTAAGAAAAATAAATTGACAAATCCGGCAGATTATTACTTTTATAATTGAAAAATAATCCTGCAGATGGCAAAATCTTATCTTGGAAAACTGGTTCTGCACTGGTGCGATGAGTGCAAAACCCCGGTATTGGGAAAAAAATGTTCATGTGGAGCTGAAACAAGACAGGTCCAGGTAACTCCCCCGGGTGATATAAGACCCGCATTTCAGGCAGATATTGAACATATAAACAATTTATACAAAATACATTTTGGCGTAGACCTCATCCCTGAGAATCATATAGCCGTCCTGAATAAAATTCCTGATAAAGACCGGATGGAAGAGATAGTTATGGGTGGTGCGGTTGTCTGTGCAATCCGCTACCTTCCTGGTGATGAAAAATGGGAGGTCCTCCCCCGGATACACAGCGCGTTATACTCAAAACCTGAAAGAGGTTTTGTAATAGCCGATGACGGCGCCATCGATTCAATAAAAAGCGGTTCAAGCCTTCTTGCACCCGGACTCGTCGACATTCACCCTGATGTTAATGAAGGCGACGAAGTATTAATTCTCACCAGAGGCGGGGAGTGCATCGGTGCCGGAAGGGCTCGTGTGAGTGCAGCAGAGGCCGTCAATATGGAAAGAGGTCAGATCGTAAGGACCAGAAAGGCAGGCCAGGGCATATGTATTCCCGGTGAATCTACATGGGAAGATGCTGTCAAATCTAACAGCACGATCCTGAAAAATGTTGAGACTGAGGCAGTAAACTTTGTCAGATCTGTAAAAAGCAAAAATCCGGATCTCTTTGCATCAGTATCCTATTCCGGCGGAAAGGATAGTCTGGCGACACTGCTTGTTGTGCAGAAGGCAATAGGAAAGGTTCCGCTCATATTCTCTGATACAGGCCTGGAATTTCCTGAAACTTACAAAAATATCGAAGATGTTGTCGCGAGATACGACCTTGAAATAATAAACACAGGAGCCGGGGATTCATTCTGGGAGACAATGGAGAGGGAGGGCCCGCCATCGGTCGATGCCAGGTGGTGCTGCAGTGTATGCAAACTTAACCCTGTTAAAGAACTCATAAAGGAGAACTGGGGCGAGTGCCTCTCATTTATCGGACAGAGGAAATACGAATCGCTTGCAAGAATGAAGAGCCTGCGTGTATGGAGGAACTTCAAGGTGCAGGTACAGCTCTCGGCCTCACCCATACAGCACTGGACCGCACTTCATGTATTCCTGTATCTTTTTCAGGAGAAGGCACCATACAATGAATTATACGAAAGAAGGATCGACAGGATCGGCTGCTTCATGTGTCCCTCAAGCGATATCGCCACATTTGAGACTATTAAAAGAGATTATCCCGGATTATGGGAAGAATGGGAGCAGAAGCTTGAGGATTACAGGAAAAAGAATGACCTTCCTGAATCATGGGCACTGAACTTCGAGTGGAGAAAGAGAGGAGAAACGGATGACACGAGTAGCTATTCTTGATTACGGTCTTGGAAACCTCCGGAGTGTAAAAAAAGGTGTTGAAAAAGCCGGAGCCACGGTCTTCATCACAGACGATGTGGAAGAGATGGCGACCGCCGACGGGGTCGTCCTTCCCGGTGTGGGTGCATTTTCAGAAGGAATGGAAAAACTGAATGAGATGAAGAAGGCCCTTCTCATTTATGCTGAATCATCTCCTGTTCTCGGAATCTGTCTCGGGATGCAGATGCTTCTTGACGTTGGCGAAGAGTACGGTATCCATGAAGGGCTGGGACTTGTTCCCGGAAGAGTCAGGCAGTTTCCTGAAAAACAAGGCTATAAAATCCCGCATATGGGATGGAATAACTTAAAAATTGTAAACGACGATCCCCTCTTCGAGGAAATTCCGGACAACAGCTATGTCTACTTTGTCCATTCGTATTATGCCGAAACCGAAGAGAGATACAC